>NZ_JAUBRP010000155.1:0-3550 GCF_036701935.1 Microcoleus sp. M2_D5
AGGTTTGTAAAGGGGTTTGACGACAGTTAAACTGATGACTGTGATTAGGAAAGCTGATGAAAGGAAAGAGATGGGCGTAGCTTGCGGGGCCCGACGCCATCGCCAGGCGTTTTGTTAAGAAAGTTGAGGGTTTTGCTTTCTGTGGGTCAGCTCGTGATACCGTTCTAAAGCCTGAAAGCGGGAAAGTCCGGTGCAATTCCGGCGCTGTGCCGCAACTGTAAAAGTCAGAATGCCGATTTCGGGGGCGCTTTGTGGGCGTTTACTTTTGGATTCCCTGCGTAGCACGGGGAGGAGATTATTTGTTAGCTTTGACTGATTTGCCGACTTGTCCGGGTTTATTTTACGGTTCCCAAGCCCGAGACGGAGTTTTATCGAGAATGCGGATTCCGGGGGGAATTTTAAACGCGCAGCAGTGTTGGACGATCGCGGATTTGGCCGATCGATACAGTACCGGCTGTTTGCAAGTGACAAATCGGGCAAATTTGCAAATCCGAGAAGTGAAATCGGAAATTGCCCCGGAAGTCTGGAACCGCTTGCAGGAATTGGGGATAGCGTCTCGCCGCGTGGAAGTTGACCCGATTCGCAATATTATGGCAAGCCCGACAGCAGGGATCGATCGCCAGCAGTTACTCGATACTCGCCCGCTAGTCAAAGCTTGGGATGATTACCTGCAAACGCATCCCGAATTGTCGGAACTTTCACCTAAGTTCAGTATTGGGTTGGACGGCGGGGAATCGGTTTCGATCCGCGATTTACGCAACGATATTTTATTAGCTGCTGAAGCGCTTTCAACCCAATCAGAAATCGTTTTTCGGCTGCATTTAAACGGCGATACAAGAATTTTAATCCAAGAATCGCAATGTATTTCAGTATTAGCCGCTCTCGCTAGCACCTATCTTGAATACACTAAAAATAGACCGCGAATTGATGGCAAAAAACCGCGTTTGCGTCACCTCTTGGCAGATTGGGGTGTTGAAAGTTATCTAGAACAGGTACACCAGAATTTACCATTTTTATTGCAATTCACATCTTGCACATTTCCCAAAAACAGGCAAGATGCCTGTGAAGCGAAGAGTGAATTTCCTTGTGGGGTGGGCATCTTGCCCGCCCGATCGATCGACTCATCTGCAAGGGCGATCGAACAATCCCGACATCTCGGCATCCACCCTCAGCGACAGCCCGGTTTCTCCTACATAGGAATTGCGCTGCCTCTCGGTAGGCTAGAATCAAATCAACTGCGGAATTTGGCAAATTTAGCCCAAAATCTAGCCAGCGGTACCCTGAGACTTACGCCGTGGCAAAATGTGTTGATTTCTGATATCCCCAACTCCCAGCTTTTTGAGGTAAAACAGCAAGTTGCCGATTTGGGATTGCACTCGTCGGCGACTCGCCTAGATTCGTGCTTGGTGGCTTGTGCCGGCAGCAGCGGCTGTGCGTCGGCGGCGACAGATACTCAAAGTCACGCCCTAGCAATGGTGAGGGATTTAGCGCAAAAATTGACGATCGACCAACCGATTAACATTCATTTCAGCGGTTGCCAAAAGTCCTGCGCCCAGCACCAGCCAATTGATATCACGCTGGTGGGAATTCAGATTGAGCGAGGACACGAGACGATCGAAGGTTACGACATTTATGCGGGTAGAAAAGATTTGCCCTTCGGGCGACCAATTTTTCCGGCGGTGAGTGCGATCGAGATGCCCGGTGCGATCGAGCTTTTGTTGCAGGTGTATCAGCGGTTTCGAGAGCCTTTGGAGTCATTTGGTGAGTTTGTCGATCGGCAGGCGATCGACCAATTACAGGAGTTATTGAGCACCGAAAATCGGAAGTGAAAGTGAAAAAATATCCCATGAAAACTGACAATTTTTAATTATTTCTATTTCTATCTCTCTTGATATTTCTTGCTTCGCTTCCTTTGCATCTTCGCGGTAGATTCAAAAAAAATCTTTCACAAATCCCACAAACTTCCCACAGCAGTTTTAAACAATGATTGACTACATTCGAGACGGAACAGAAATCTACATCAAATCCTTCGCCACAATTCGAGCCGAAGCAGATTTGTCAAGCTTGCCGCCCGATTTAGAATCGGTAGCCGTGCGACTAATTCACAGTTGCGGCATGACCGATATTGTTACAGATTTAGCAGCTTCCCCCGGTGCAGCCACCGCGGGACACAACGCCCTCGTCGCAGGTGCGCCCATCCTGTGCGATGCCCGGATGGTGGCCGAAGGCATCACTCGCAAACGCCTTCCCGCTGACAACCCGGTGATTTGCACCCTCTGGCATTCCGAAATCCCAGAGTTGGCGCGACAAATGGGAAATACTCGATCGGCGGCGGCGCTTGATTTATGGCTGGATAACTTGCAGGGTGCGGTTGTGGCAATTGGCAATGCCCCGACTGCTTTGTTCCGACTGCTGGAAATGCTGGATGCCGGAGCACCCAAACCGGCTTTAATTCTGGGTTTCCCGGTAGGATTTGTGGGGGCTGCCGAATCCAAAGCCGAACTTGCCGCCAACAGTCGGGGAGTGCCATTTATTACGTTGCACGGGCGGCGCGGTGGCAGTGCAATGGCAACGGCGGCCGTGAATGCGTTAGCGAAAAAGGATGAATTATGACTAAGGCTACTGGTAAATTGTACGGTTTGGGTATTGGCCCTGGCGATCCAGAATTGATCACATTGAAAGCTTATCGGATTTTGCAATCGGTGCCGGTGATTGCCTATCCGGCGATGGAAAATGGTAAGGTGCTGGCGCGGGCGATCGTCGCAGATTATCTGCGCCCGGAGCAAATTGAGATTCCGATGCCGTTGCCTTTTAGTCCGACGCGATCGTCTCAACCTTATTACGATATTGCGGCAGAGAAAATTGCGGCACATCTGAGCGAGGGGCGGGATGTGGCGGTGCTGTGTGAGGGCGAACCTTTTCTCTACGGCTCGTTTATGTATCTATTCAACCGTTTGTCGGCGAGATTTACCACTGAAGTTGTGCCGGGAATTTCTTCGACAATGGCGAGTGCGGCTGCGTTGGGAGTGCCGCTGACTTATCGTAACGATGTGTTAAGTATTATGCCTGCGACGCTGGATGCTGAGGTTTTGCGCGATCGGCTGGCGGTTGTTGATGCTGCTGTGATTATTAAGCTGGGGAGGCATTTTGCCAAAGTCCGGGACGTGCTCATTGAGTTGGGACAGTTCGATCGATCACTGTATATAGAACGTGCAACTATGCCGAATCAGCGAATTCGGGCGATCGCAGATGTCGAGCCCGCTGAAGTTCCCTATTGGGCTCTCATTATGATACCTAGCCAGCAAAAGTCTGTATCTTAATATTTCCATGCCTGAAGGCGACGCGCTTCCAGGCTTTACCTACTTTTTTGTGCATTCTTACCTCTTTATCCAGTTTTCTTCATATTGATAATTTAAGCTTATACCTTTCATTAGTTAATCTGTTGTTAAAAAACTTTACAAACCTGAGAATATGCTTTATGTTTATTTACATGGCGGAACACAAAGCCGTCACGAACATTGAAAACCAAATAAAGCAATCATAAACAAAT
>NZ_JAUBRP010000018.1:0-57275 GCF_036701935.1 Microcoleus sp. M2_D5
TGGATTTATCGCCAGAAACCGGTTTTATTCAAGAAACCCGGTTTCTCTGTACTTCACTTACCTGGAAAGTGCTGTATGTTGTGGAACAGGCATCTTGCCTGTTCCTAAGAATAAGCTGTGGAGCATTTAAATTGGAAATTCGGGACAGGCTAGAAGCCCGTCCCACAAGAGTTTTATGGATTTTTGACACACAGTTTAAATGTAGAACAGCTTATGGGCCGGCTATGCGGCCTACCCCACAAGAAATTTGATATGTCGTGGAACAGGCATCTTGCCTGTTCCTAAGAATATGGGCCGGCTCTCCGGCATACCCCACAAAAAACTTGATATGTCGTGGAACAGGCATCTTGCCTGTTCCTAAGAATGGTGCAAGCGGACTACCGCAATGTCTATGTTAAAATTATAGCTAAAACTTAAATATATATCAAAACATGACAACAACTATTAATGCCAAAAACCTAACATTATCAGAAGTACACCGTCTGTTCGGCTTTCAAAAGCAGTACAATAACTCATTTACATCTCTGCTATCCCTTGAAGATATCACAGAACACGAACAGCAGGAACTTATACAAATTAGGGATGACTTCGATGACTACATTTCAACGGATCGAGTTTCTGAAGGGTTGGTAAAAGCTCTGACTACCTTTCCCTTAATGCGATTGGCTGGCTTCTACCGTCGCCCGATTAAAATTAGTTTAGAACAAGACATCGCCGAAATTAGCATTGAAGATGAAGATACTATCATTAAAGGACGGTTTGATATCTTAGCTGTCAACAGGATAAAACCCATCAGAAGCGATACATATTTTTGGGTTTGGGTGATTGAAAGTAAAAATTCTGGAATCAACGCATTGATGGGTTTATCCCAATTACTAACCTATGCTTATCAAAATTTAAAATATCAAGACACAATCTGGGGCTTGACAACAAACGGAATGCACTATCAGTTCGTCAATATTCAGGGGGGCAATAACCCAACCTATCACCTAATGCCTTTGCTAAACCTGATGGAGTCCGACTCTTCAATTTTGTTGCTGCAAGTGTTAAAAGCTATTTGTAAGCTATAAAAAAAGAGGCAGAGAAAATTCCCCGCCTCCAATCTGCAATGACTGTTAACCTAAAAGTTAGATTAGCCAGCCAATACTTTTTAGTAGCCTCTGGTGTTCGGCTTGTGGACGATGAAGCTGAGCACTTGGCACTGCTTCACGTTGTCAAAACCCATGACGCGGATGTAGCAGCTAGGATTTTCTTGACGGCAAGCTTGAACTTCTGTCATGATTTCTTGGACGCTGCGAGCACCAAACAAAGGCAACTTCCACATAGTCCAGTAGCGCATTTCAGCGGCAGAGGTTTCGTTGAATTCTACGCCGGGAATGTAGCCTTGATCCAAGATGTATTGGAGTTGCTTGGCAATTTGGGCGTCTGTCAGCGGGGGCAAATAGGACAGAGTTTCGTAACGACGCTCTTTAGGTAAAGTCTTCATTTTTTGTATCTCTAAGGTGTGTGTTCGATCGCACTTGTCGATCGATTAACTCGACAAATTATCCAGATTCGGTTCAGAATCTATTGATGTTTCAGGATTACTGCTAGAAACAGACCAATTAAGTTGCGTAGTTCGCTCTAAATGCTGGCGTCTGTGTTCCATATTCGCCTGTTGAATGCCAGTACAAACCATTTCTGGCAAAAATTCCGTCACATCGTGAGCCAGATACTCTCGCACAGTCATGATCCGAAAGCCTAAATCTTGATTTTCCAAAAGCAACTCTTGAATATAAGCTTCTCCATCTTGGATTTTGCCCTTAGTGGAAAAGTCATTCAACCAGATTGCCAGAGGAGGATTGGTTTCGCTCAACTGAGCGACCACCATCCGCACCGATTGATAGGTTAGGTAACTTGCCAGCACCTTAGCGGTGTCTTTCGCAACTTGTTTGAGATCCATTTTGACCCCAGCTCCCTCAAATTTTAGATTTTGGATTTTAGATTTTCGATGCAAACTTACTTGTAAATCTTCTTCAAAGATAAAGACTTCCCAGCAAGTTTGCGACCTAAAACCTAAAATCTCAAACCAAAAATCCTTAAAGGGTATCCATTGCCTCGAACTCAAACTTGATTTCTTTCCAGAGTTCGCAAGCAACAGCGAGTTCAGGAGACCATTTGCAAGCTTCGCGAATTACGTCGCCGCCTTCGCGCATCAAGTTGCGACCTTCGTTACGAGCTTGGACGCAAGCTTCCAAAGCAACGCGGTTAGCAGTTGCACCAGGTGCGTTACCCCAAGGGTGGCCCAAGGTGCCGCCGCCGAACTGCAAGCAGGAGTCGTCGCCGAAGATTTCAACCAAGGCTGGCATGTGCCAGATGTGGATACCACCGGATGCAACTGGCATGACACCAGGCATGGAGGCCCAATCTTGGGTGAAGTAAATACCGCGGCTGCGGTCTTCTTCGATGTGGTCTTCGCGCATCAAGTCTACGAAGCCCATCGTGATGCCTTTTTCGCCTTCGAGTTTGCCCACAACTGTACCGGAGTGCAGGTGGTCTCCACCGGACATCCGCAAGCACTTGGCAAGCACGCGGAAGTGGATACCGTGGTTTTTCTGACGGTCGATAACTGCGTGCATGGCGCGGTGAATGTGCAGCAAAATACCGTTGCGGCGGCACCATTTAGCCAAGGTGGTGTTTGCAGTGAAACCACCGGTCAGGTAGTCGTGCATGATGATGGGGGTTTTGATTTCCTTAGCGAACTCAGCCCGCTCCATCATTTCTTCGCAGGTAGGGGCAGTTACGTTGAGGTAGTGACCCTTGACTTCGCCGGTTTCTGCTTGGGCTTTTTCAATAGCTTCTTGAACGAACAAGAAACGATCGCGCCAGCGCATGAACGGTTGCGAGTTGATGTTTTCGTCGTCTTTGGTGAAGTCCAAACCGCCGCGCAGAACTTCGTAAACGGCACGGCCGTAGTTCTTAGCAGACAGACCCAATTTGGGCTTAATTGTACAACCCAGCAAAGGACGGCCGTACTTGTTCAATTTGTCCCGCTCAACGGTAATACCGTGAGGAGGGCCTTGGAAGGTTTTCAGGTAAGCGATGGGAATCCGCAAGTCTTCCAAACGCAGAGCCCGCAGAGCTTTGAAACCGAACACGTTACCCACCAAAGAGGTCAGCAAGTTGGTGACGGAACCTTCTTCAAACAAATCCAAAGGATAAGCAATGAAGCAGATGTATTGGTTGTCTTCACCGGGAACTGGTTCGATGTCGTAGCAGCGACCTTTGTAGCGGTCGAGGTCGGTCAGGAGGTCAGTCCAAACAGTCGTCCATGTACCTGTAGAAGATTCAGCAGCCACAGCAGCGCCTGCTTCTTCTGGGGGAACTCCCGGCTGCGGTGTGACGCGGAAGGCAGCCAAAATATCTGTATCTTTCGGCGTGTAGTCCGGCGTGTAATACGTTAGTTTATAGTCTTGAACTCCGGCTTTATACCCAGCCTTTGATTGAGTTTGGGTTTGCGCGTAAGCCATATCTCGCTTCCTAGTATTCGCTTAATTTTTTTGCCCGATCGCAGGCTGTTAAAAATATATCAACAAAGTGTCACTCTCAAATTTTAATATTCTTTTAATCATCATAAGTATTATTTATTTTGCTTTACATTAAGCAAATATTTGTAACATATCTTATGAAATTCCAGGGGCGAAGGATGCAGGAGGAAAGGCTGGGGATCGAAGAGATTTTGGATTTTAGATTTTGGATTTGAGATTGAGGAAACAGGAAAGATTAGTCATAAATACTTAATTTTATGGTGGAGATCGATTAAATTTGAGATGGTAAATTTTAGGTTGGGGGGAGGAAAAGTTAGTTATAAATACTTAATTTTAGGGTAGGAGATCGAGCTCAACTGCAATCGAGTATGCAATTCTTTAATTGAAAATCCCGTGGGGGGCCAAGAAACCGGGTTGATGGGAAAAATTTGGGTGTATTAACGAGAAATATAGCAAGAAACCGGGTTTCTGAGGTTGTAAAGCCCGATCGCGCCAACTCTGGCACAATCCAAAATCCAAAATCGAAAATCGAAAATCCAAAATCCCGTGGGTGGGCGAGAAACCGGGTTTCTACGAAAAATTGGTGCTAAACGAGAAATATAGCAAGAAACCCGGTTTCTGAGGTTGCTGCTGCGATCGCGCCAACTCTCCCAAAATCTACAATCTAAAATCTAAAATCCCGTGAATCGGAGACCGCCAACTCAAAAATCGACAGCATAGCACATAATATGGACAGGACTTGTGCTCTCAAACCAAATCCGTCGTTACAGCCATTTAACCGCGCTGAAAACCGGGTTTCGGTGTTAGCTGCGCGTAAGTCTACTATGGATACTTAGCCCCATTTTTACTCTGGTTGTGCCTCACCCCCCTTCAAAAGCCGTCCACTGCATCAATCCAGATTGCCCAAGGCCCTACCCTCAGACTTGGGGCAACAATTTTTGTCATAGTTGCGGGGCTCCGCTGCAGCTAAAAAATCGCTACGTGCCTCTAGAGAGTCTCGGTTCCGGGGGTTTTGCAGCAATTTTCACAGTTTGGGACAAAGAAACTCAAACCGAGCGCGTCCTGAAAGTGTTGCTCGAAACTTCCGCCAAAGCCCTGAAACTGTTCGAGCAAGAAGCTTGGGTTTTGGCACTTTTGCGGCACCCCGGCGTCCCTAGAGTCGAGCCTGACGGTTATTTTCACGTCCAAACCCAAAATTTTGCAGGCGGCGAGGGAAATCCTGCGGCGAAGCGGCTGCCTTGTTTGGTAATGGAAAAGATTCACGGCAAAACTTTAGAAGAGGTTCTCGACGAGCACCCTCAAGGATGTCCGCAGGAATGGGTGTTTAGTTGGCTGAGTCAAGCTGTGGAAATTTTAGAGGAGTTGCACAGGTGTCAGATTATTCACCGGGACATTAAACCCTCAAATTTGATGCTGCGAGACCCGGAATCGCCCCAAGTATTGCTGAGCAAGGGTTTGGGCGGACTGCAATTGGTGGCGATCGACTTTGGGGGAGTTAAACAAATGGGCGGTGTCGAATCCGTGGGGAAAGATTCTCGGAGTTCGACGCGGTTGATTTCGCCCGGATACAGTCCGCCGGAACAAATTGCGGGAGGCGGTGTGGTGCCGGCGACGGATTTTTATGCGCTGGGGCGGACTTGCATTCATTTGCTGACGGGGAAGTATCCGGCCCAAATTGAAGATCCGATGACGGGGGAGTTGCGGTGGCGCCACATTGTATCTGTGAGTCCGGCTTTTGCGAATTTGTTAGACGATATGGTGCGATCGAACGTGCAGCAGCGTCCGGCGACTGCTGGCGATCTTCGGGCGCGCTTGCAGGAGATTTATGCTAGGAGTAAGGGCAAAATTGCCATCGCCCCAATGGGTCAAGCTATTGTAGAATTCTGCCGGCAAGTAGTGGTGGCGGGGGCGCAAAAAACGGGAAGTTTGACTGTTGCGCTGTTCGGCGCGATCGCCCAAATCGTGGTAGCTTCTCTGGATACGGGCTGGGAAATGGTGCTGGGTGCTGTTGGTGGAAGTGCCGGGGCGATCGGCGGTTTGGTTTTGGGTTATGCTTCGCCTATTGGCCCGGAAATCGCCAGTTTTCTGAATGAAGGTTTGCAGCAATTAATTCCTAATATGACTTTCGCTGTCGGGCCGGAAGTGCTGCTGTTTGGGTTTGCGGGATTGGGAACTGCGATCGGTTTGACGGATGCGGGGAGTTTTCGCCAGCAAAAACAGTATTGGCTGTCTGGATTGATGGGAGCTCAGGGTTATTTGTTGGCGGGTTTGTGCTGGATGGAAGCAACAGCTTCTAGTGGCGTGCAGGGGGTTATTTTGGGAGCTTTTGCGATCGCCTCTATGACTGTGGGAATGGGTTTGCGGAGTCACCAATTGGTGCACGCTTTGGTGGTGGCTGTTTTCTCTACGGGAATGTTTCTGTTTCTGAATGCGTGGAACATTTTTCCGGGGAGTTTCTTTGGGATTTTGTCACTGTCTAACGTTACCTTCGGCTGGCTGCAAGTTTGGGGTTCAATTGTGTTTTTTGGTTTGTTGGGAAGTGCGATCGGGCTTTGCTTGGGAGTCAGTCATTATTTAGTTGTTCCCGTGCTTAGGTGGTTGGGATGGCGGTAGAAATTAACATTAAATCACTATGCTAATCAAGTCGTTATCAATTAAGTCTGTCTCAAGATTTTCAATGGTTGGTGCTGTGGCGATCGCCCTTGTGCTCAGCAGCCCCAATCTAGCCAAAGCCGAATCGCGAGAACAAGCCGTCGATCGATTGACCGATTTCTTGTTCTACAGGGTTAATCCTCAGTTAAACAATCGCAAACTCCATGCGGGCGATCGCGAATACAGCAATCAATGGCGGAGATTGCGCGCAGCGATCGATCCGCGAGTCAAGTCGGTACAAGAAGTCTGTTTTAGGCCAGCCCCAGAAGAGACAGGATGGGAATTCACGACAATTAACGGCGAAACCTACGAGCAAACCTACGATTTACTTGCAGATACAATTTTTTACAGCCGCCATCCTCAACGCACCGGACAGCAAATTCCCAAAAGCGATCGGATCGGCATTAGTGAATGGTCAGCAATTCGACGCGAAATGTATATTTCCAATTGTGGACTCTGAAACTCGATCGCCTTACACCGCAGCATTTATCGAAGATAACTCCTAGAGTAGATGTCGTCTCTACACAACTCTGTAAAAAGAAAGGTTTTAAACCGATGAGTATGAAAAATTGGATATGCGATCGCACTCTTGTTACAACCAGAATTATTGCAGCCTTGATGGGACTAATCTCTATTGGATATACAAGTTTGGCGGATGCTGCCACACAGCAACAAGTTCCCAGCATAAATAGTGCAAACATCGATACAACAAGTAAAAAAAGTTACCTGAATAATCCACCAGAAAATTCAACAATCGAGGCTTTAAATAAAAAAGTTCGAGTCAGCCTTGAAACTTCTGTAAATGCCCCAAAAAAAATCCCTCTTCAACAAGGTATGCCATACAAAGAGGCGCGTCAAATCCTGATTAAACAAGGGTGGCAGCCAAGCTTACAAAGTCAACCCAACCTCAGAGATCGTTCGGTTAAAGAGCTATTTGATTTGGGATATAAAGAGATTAAGGATTGTTCGGGTACAGGAGAGGGGCCTTGTCGTTTTGAGTTTATCAATCAACAAGGAGAACTGCTAGTTATAGTCGCTACAACAAGAGGTTCTGAAAATACAAAACGTTTTGTGAGGAATTGGTGGATTGAGAAAAAGACAGATAGCAATCAACAAAACTCGTCATCAAACATAATTCAAGAAGGTCGTTATTGGTTGGGAGGTTCGGCTCAGGGTTTAGAGGTCAAGGGAAAACAATATCGATATTATGATGAGTCTAATATCGACCGACCGTGGCAACCTCTATCTGAGTTACAATATATCACAAAAGGCGTTGTGTTTGACGGTAAAATTTATTGGTGTTTATCTACTCTCGCACCTAAAACAGGAGGAATTTCTTGTTCTAAAGATGGATGGAAATAAAAGATTTATTACCAGCTATATCTGGGATATTGATAATTTTTATTGGGTTTAATTGTGCTAACTAAATCACTTTCAATTAAGTCAAAATCGAAGTTTTTAGGGGTGTGTGCGTTAGCTATATCCCTTGTACTCGGTGGTTCCAATCTAGACTGTGCTACAGCGCGCGATTATGAATCACGAACTCAAGCTGTGGATAGGCTGACGGATTGGTTTTTTTATAGAGTGAATCCTCAATTGGGAGGTCGAAAATTGCGATCGGACGATTCTTCTGCCTACATCCGCGAATGGAATGCTATTCGTAATACAGTCGATCGAGAAATGATTACTACACAAGGAGATTGCGTCGGTGATGCTTTCTGGGACTTCGATTATCGTTCTCACGGGCGATCGCTCGATCGGATTGCAGATACAATTTGGGATATCCGCGATCCATCGGGTGACAAAACTCGTGCAGATGTTTCTAAACAAGAATGGCAGAAGCTTCGCGACTCAATAATTAGAGAGCATTTTTGCTATTAATTTGCCATATAGGTCAATCCAATTTCAACAATAAATAACAACAGCGCTCTCAGTTACAAATATTGTTAAAATGTACAATAGGCAACCTCGATTGTAGATCATTTAGTCGAAAGACAACGAAAACATTCTCTAGCAAAACAAAAGGATAAAAAAATGGGCAGAGTCACCGCAACAATAACCGTCACCAATCACATCGATGAAATTATAGCAGAAAGAGGGTTCATCCCCGCAAAGCAAATACGCTCTATTACCCTCGATAACGTCTTAGTCGATACAGGCGCAACTCGACTCTGCAAACCCAGCAAGATATTATCAGTCAGTTGGGTTTGAGTCGAGTTGGTGAAATCCAAGGAAATACTGCAATAGGATCTAGAAAATTTCGTCTGTTCAAAAATGTTGGTCTTGCCGTAGCTGGACGATAAGGCAGGTATGATTGTGTAGAAATTCCCGCAGGAGAAGAACCTTTACTCGGCTTAATTACCCTAGAAGATTTGGGTTGAGAACAGGACTTGAAAAATCAGCGGTTGATTGTTTTGCCAGCAGAGGGAAGCCCAAGTTATATTCGGGTAGAAAATTCCTAGGGTTTTTGCCATAAATACACTGTCCATTGTCTTTCAGCATGAGGGGGGCGGGTTTACTATATACTTAGTTTTAAGCATAGATGGTTGGTAAAACCCGTCCCTACGTCGCGCAAATTGTACAGCGCAAATTATACAAGGACGAATCAACCGGATTTGATATCATTAGTAATACCCAGAAATAATATTATATTTTTGCACTAAAATGTCAGTCACTACTCATCAATTAATTCAGTGGAAACAACAACAGCGACCAATTGTCGCGCTGACAGCTTATGATTATGCGATCGCCCAACTCATCGATCGAGCAGGCGTAGATATCATCCTAGTCGGCGATTCTCTGGCAATGCCCATATTGGGCTACGAGACAACACTGCCACTAACCCTCGATGAAATGCTGCACCACGCTAAAGCAGTGCGTCGCGGTGTTAAACAAGCATTAATTGTTGTCGATTTGCCGTTTTTAACCTATCAAGAAAGTCCCCAGCAAGCCATGCAATCGGCGGGGAGAGTTTTGAAAGAAACCGGCGCTCAAGCTGTAAAATTAGAAGGTGGATATCCAGCAATGGCCGCCACAGTTTCGCAGCTAACATCCGCCGGAATTCCAGTGATGGGACACGTCGGTTTAACTCCGCAGTCGGTACACCAACTCGGCTACAAAAAACAAGGAAAAACTGTTGAAGCTGCCGATCGCATCATAGCAGAGTCGATCGCGCTTCAAGAAGCCGGTGCCTTTGCGATCGTCTTAGAACACATTCCCGCAGACTTAGCCGCTCAAATTACCCAAAAATTAACTATTCCCACCATTGGTATCGGCGCAGGGCCGCACTGCGACGGTCAAGTTTTAGTTACTTCCGATTTGCTGGGACTTTCTGAAAAACAGCCGCCTTTTGCGAAAGCTTACGCGAATTTGCGAGAAACAATTACCCAAGCTGTGAAAGATTATTCCCTTGAAGTTAGAGAAGGCAAATTTCCCGAATAGGTTCGTAGTGAGCGCTTGAACCCTTAAAAATGAGGACTAAAATCCTCACTACAAACCTAATTTACACTTTCGGCTGACCCTCTTCCTCTTTATCCTTCTCAACAGCTTCATCCTCAGATTGACCAACCCCTTCCTTAAAACTCCGCAGCGTTTTACCCAAAGCATTTCCTAACTCAGGAATCTTCTTGGGGCCGAAAATTAGAATAGCGACTACCGCAATAATGCCCATTTCGGGCAATCCCAGACCAAACATACACTCATCTCCTGTAAAACTTGCTCGATCGTAAGTCAATCTACTGATATTGTTAAAGTATCTACGTTTTTTCCTGCATCCTGCAAGAGTAGAATCAAGTTTTATTAAGCTATCCCCCGATAAATAGGAATGTTAGAAATATCCCAGCCTTCTCTGCGCGAACAACAGCACCATCTCATCCGCGATTTAGCAGACCGGATGGAAGCAGTATGGCACCGCTATCTCGACCTCGAACCCTACCACCTGCCCGCTGAGTTGGGATACGTAGAAGGGCGCTTGGAAGGAGAAAAACTGATCATTGAAAACCGCTGCTATCAAACGCCCCAGTTCCGCAAAATACACCTCGAACTCGCTAAAGTCGGGCCGGTACTTGACATACTGCACTGCGTGATGTTTCCCAGACCGAATTATGCTTTGCCGATGTTCGGTACGGATATAGTAGCAGGCAAAGGCCAAGTTAGCGCCGCGATCGCAGACCTTTCTCCCCTCAATCCCGATCGAACTTTGTCGGAAACCTACCGAACCCAACTGGAAAGTTTGCAGATAGACCAATTTTCTTGTCCCCGCCAAATTCCCGAATGGGGGGATATTTTCTCAGAATTTTGTCTGTTTGTGCGGCCAGAGTCTCTCGAAGAAGAAACTCGGTTTCTGGATATTGTTCAATCCTACGTTGAAATTCACTGCCAACAGGCAGTCGCTTGCGAACCAGTCTCTGCCGCAGAAGGATCGAAAATTCTAGACGCTCAAATTTACTACTGCACCCAGCAGCAGCAAAACGACAAAACCCGCCGCGTACTCGAAAAAGCTTTCGGTCAAGATTGGGCAGAACATTACATGACCGAGGTGCTTTTTGATATCCCTAAATAGCTGAAATTGGTTTACAATACTTCATAGTGGGTGGAAAAAACTTAATCAGGAAATCACCTACTTTATAAGTAATGGTAAAGGAATCACGGGTTAAGGATAAATCATTTTTAAAACCCCCAGGGCGAGGAGTCATCGGTTTAGCGATCGCCGCCACTGTCATTACCACAGGAGTCGGTTTTTGGCAAGTATCTCAAATTAGAAAAGCCGAAGAGTTAAAGGCGGCGGCTGCAACGGCGGCTGCAACTCCCGCCTCCACCCGCACCAGCATTACCGCTTTGGGTAGGTTGACCCCGCAGGGGGAAGTTATCAAATTGTCGGCCCCTTCGGCGTCGGAGGGAGCAAGAATTGAACAGTTGCAGGTGGAAGAGGGCGATCGAGTCAGTCAAGGACAAATCATAGCAGTTCTCGATACGCGCGATCGGCTCCAAGCAATCCTCCAACAAGCCGACAAAGAAGTCAAAGTCAAACAAGCAGAATTAGCCAAAATTCAAGCAGGCGCAAAAACCGGCGTTGTCGGCGCCGGGAAAGCAGAAGTTGCCAAGTTTGAAGCACAAGTGCAAAGGGAAACCGAAGGCGAAGCAGCCAATGTTGCCCGATTAGAAGCTCAACTGCGAAGAGAAACCGAAGCCGAACAAGCTAACGTCGCCAAATTCGAGGCCGCGCTGCAAAGAGAAACCGAAGCCGAACAAGCTAATTTTGCCAAATTAGAGGCACAACTAGAAAGAGAAACAGAGGTGCAGCAAGCCAAATTGGCTAGGTTAGAAGCTCAATTGCGGGGCGAAATTGCCTCTCAAAATGCTACAGTCGATCGGCTAAAAGCCGAATTAACCAACGCCGAAGCCGAGGAACAACGCAACAAAGAACTCTCCGAAACAGGCGCAATTTCTGCTTCTGCATACGACACCAAACGCTTAGCAGTAGAGACGGCTCGCCAGAGTGTCAAAGAAGCTCAAGCTGTATTAGAAAAAACTGTGCAAACCCTGCAAGAGCAAATAGTCGAAACAAAAGCAACCATCAAACAAACAGTAGAAACAGGCCAGCAGGAAATCAATCAATCGCGAGCCAATCTCAAACGCAAGTTAGAAACAGGTAGGCAGGAAATTAACCAAGCCAGAGCCACCTTAAATCAAAAGATAGAAACAGGACGAGAACAAATCAATCAAGCCGAAGCAATACTCAAACAAAAAGCAGAAACTGGCCAAGAAGAAATAAATCAAGCCAAAGCAAATCTCGACCAAATTGCCGAAGTCCGTCCCGAAGACGTGCAAGCAGCCGAAGCCGCCGTAGAAAGTGCGATCGCCGCCAAACAAAAAGCTCAAGTAGACTTAAACTTAAGTTACATCAAAGCACCCGTATCCGGCTACATTCTCAAAGTTCACAGCCGACAAGGAGAACGTGTCAACACTCAAGACGGCATCGTAGAACTAGGCGGCACCGATCAAATGTACGCCGTAGCAGAAGTTTATGAAACCGACATCGCCAAAGTGCGAAACGGCCAGCGCGCAGCAGTCACCAGCCCCGTTTTTGCAGGCACTTTAGAAGGGACAGTCGCTCGCATCGGCAAACAAATCGGTAAAAAAGATGTCCTCAATACGGACCCCGCCGCCGACACCGACGCAAGAGTTATCGAAGTTAGAATTCGCCTCGATCCGGAATCGAGCAAAAAAGTTGCAACCCTAACAAACTTACAGGTTGAAGTCAAAATAGATATCTAAATTTTACCTTGACAAAACTTACGCAGGGGGACTCAAGAAACCGGGTTTTTTACTGAGATTAAGGGGTTGAATCAAATATAATGGCAAAAAACCCGGTTTCTCTACAGCCGTGCTTAAGTCCTAAAATTATTCACTCCCAAATCCCAAATCTAAAATTGACTATTATGGCCAAAATACCGCTAGCTTGGGCACAGTTAACTCGCGAAAAAATGCGCTTAGTCATCGCGCTAGCCGGCATTGGATTTGCCGACTTGCTGATGTTTATCCAGTTTGGATTTAGAGATGCGCTGTTTGAAAGTTCCATCAGCTTTCACTCGCAATTAAAAGGGGATATTTTTATCACCAGCACCCAGTCAACGGCTTTAATAGCCATGAAAAGCTTTCCCCAACGGCGTTTGTATCAAGCTTTAAGTTTTAATGGCGTTACCGGAATCAGCCCGGTATATCTAGGCTTTGGTTTGTGGAAAAATCCCGCACCAGACAAAAACAATACCCGCCAACTGATGATAATCGGTTTTGACCCCAATCGTCCCATCTTTGAGCTGCCGGAAGTTAGGGATAATTTGGACAAAATCAAAATTTCAGATGTCGTTTTATTCGATCGAGCTTCCCGCCCGGAGTTTGGGCCAGTAGCAGACTATTTCAACCAGGGAAAGCCTGTGGAAACTGAAATAGACAACCGCCGCGTTACTGTAGAGGGGTTATTTACTCTAGGAGCATCTTTCGGTGCTGATGGCAATATTATTACCAGCGATTTGAACTTTCTGCGGATTTTTCACAGTAGAAGAACTAGAGGCTTAATTGATGTCGGAATTGTTCACTTGCAGCCGGGAACTGATGTCAAGGCGGTTATTGAAAAAATGAGGGCAACTTTACCACAAGACGTGACTATTGCTTCTAAAGAAGAGTTTGTAGCTTTTGAGAGAAAATATTGGGAGGAAAGCACGGCTATCGGATTTATTTTCACTCTCGGCGCGGCTATGGGGTTTATTGTCGGCATCGTGATTGTATATCAAATTCTCTATACTGATGTTACCGACCATTTGCCAGAGTACGCTACTTTGAAGGCGATGGGATATAAAGACAGTTACTTTTTGAGTGTGGTTTTTCAAGAGGCTTTAATTTTGGCAATCCTGGGCTATTTGCCCGGACTTGGGATTTCTGTGGTGCTGTACAATTTAGCGAGAACTGCTACGAGTTTGCCGATGTACATGACTTTGGGGAAAGTTGTAACTGTGTTTGTCATGACAACGATTATGTGTTTTGTATCGGGGGCGATCGCAGTTAGGAAGTTGCAGGCGGCTGACCCGGCAGATATTTTTTAATCGAGCAAAAAGGAAGTTTGGTCCCGGATGCAAGTAACGGATATAACGGATGGATGGAAGAAGAAAATAAATCTAAAATCTCAAACTCAAGTTTAATCGGAAGTTATAAACAATTGGATAGCTGTGCCGATCGAACGCTATGCTGTAGGAGAGTATTCGTCTCGATCCCGCTCTCCCTCGGTTCTACGCTATGACCAAAAGCTTCAACCCCACAGCGTTGCCTCCCGCCTTTCCCGACCACACGCAACTACCAGAATCTGACGGCACGTTTGTGAAAAACTTTCAAGAACATCCCCAGAGTATCCTGCTCACAGACTCCCTGGAAATTACACTGCAAACCCTTCATCCTGACGGACAATATGCCATCGGGCAAGATTGCGGTATCTACTGGCGCGAAACCGAACCTCCCGAACGCGGCGCCGAAGCCCCTGACTGGTTCTACGTCCCCAATGTCCCGCCCCAATTGGACGGACAATACCGCCGTTCCTACGTGCTGTGGCGCGAATATATTGCGCCAACAATTGCGATCGAATTTGCTAGCGGTGATGGTTCTGAAGAACTCGACAGCACTCCCTTATCTGCTTTACCATCTGGCGGAAACCAGAAACCGGGAAAATTTTGGGTATACGAGCGGATTATCAGGATTCCCTACTACGCAATCTACAAGATCCAAACCAGTGAATTAGAAGTCTACAACTGTGTGAATACTCGGTATCGGCGCTTGGAACCGAACGATCGCGGACATTATCCGATCGACCTGATGGGAGTAGAGTTGGGTGTATGGTCGGGTAGCTATCAAAATCAGACACAGCAGTGGTTGCGCTGGTGGGATAACCAGGGGAATTTGTTGTTGACAGGGAGCGAGCGAGCTAGGCTGGAGCGCCTGCGCGCCGAACAGGAAGGCCAACGGGCCGACGCTGAACGCCAACGGGCCGACGCTGAACGAGAACTGGCCGACGCTGAACGAGAACAAAAAGAGCGATTGGCGACTTATTTGCGATCGCAGGGAATCGATCCCGATCGCATATGAGCCTGGGCTGTTGCTATATATGGCATTAGTTCGATCTTGTTAAATCTAGCCATTACCATGAACAATGTACCAGTTGTCTCAATTAAAAATCTCAATCATTCCTTCGGGGAAGGACAACTTCGCAAACAGACCTTATTTGACATCAACCTCGAAATTTATCCGGGCGAAATCGTGCTAATGACGGGGCCTTCGGGGTCGGGTAAAACAACATTGTTAACCTTGATTGGAGCTTTGCGATCTATCCAAGAAGGTAGTCTGAAAATTCTCGACCAAGAATTGCGGGGAACGCCGAAAAATAAATTAGTACAAGTCCGTCGCGACATCGGTTATATTTTCCAAGCTCATAATTTGCTGAAATGCTTGAGTGCTAGGCAAAATGTGCAAATGTCCCTCGACCTACACAACCATCTTTCTAACAAAGAAACTAATGATAAAATAGAAGGGATTCTGGAAGCTGTGGGGTTGGGAGACAGAATAGATTATTACCCAAGCAGTCTTTCGGGCGGCCAAAAACAAAGAGTTGCGATCGCCCGCGCATTAGTCAGCCAGCCGAAATTAGTATTAGCAGACGAACCCACAGCAGCCCTAGACAGTAAATCAGGTCGAGATGTTGTAGAAATCATGCGAGGTTTGGCCAAAGAACAGCACAGCACCATCTTGCTTGTTACCCATGACAACCGCATTTTAGACATAGCCGATCGCATTATTCACATGGAAGACGGCTACCTCGCACAAGACACATCCACAACGGCAGCAGTCGGCGTTATTCCGGGAAAATAATATTAATCAATCTCAACTTATTTCCTAGAACCGGGACGCTTTCCTCCTACCTTGGCAGGACTTTTTGTTGCACCTTTGGCTGGAGTTTTAGAACTACTTTTGCCACTCTTTTGACCCTTAGCTCCTACTAATTGGCTCTCATTGGCATTTGTAGGTCTGCCTGCAGGTGTTCTCGTAGTCCTAAAGGTAACATTCACCCCTTCATTCGACTGTTCCAGCACCAACATCGGCGTCGGCTTGGCTTTTTGATCCCACTCAATATGAACGATGCGACCTTGAATTGTCGGCTGCCAACTGTCGTGGTCGTCTGAAGGACTCAGATAAGTTTCCAAACAGTCAATAATTTGATTAATTGTCGCTGATGTAGCCTGAGTCGGCAGTTTCATCAGCTTAATTTGAATCCGAAACAGCACTCGTTTTTCTATTTTTACCGCCGGATCGCCAGTTTCGTATTCGATATCAAACATCGAATCCACTTGCCTGCCGCTGCCGGCATTCCCGTTTTTATCTCCCACTGCAGCCTGAGTCGGACGCAGGGCAATACTAATTTTCTCTTTGACTTTTACCTTAATCTGATTCACAATGGCAAAGTGAAAGACTTCTTCCGCCATTCGCATTCTCAGGTAGTCTAAATTAAAGTCTCGCGAGTGGATAAGGTCGGGATTCTTTTCCATCTTTGACATGGTTTCCAGAGCCATTTTGTATTTTTTCTGGAGTTCTCTATTTCTAAACTCCTCAAACTTGAGCTTTTTGCTCAAATCGTCGAGTTTTAGCTTGGTAAACACCGCTAAACCGATCAGCAATAACAACAGTAATCCCGACGCTCCCATGAAGAGTTGGTCTGAGGACGGATCTCCGGGTTTAGCCTGTTTAGGTTTGGGAGAGGCTACTGCCAACCTTGGTTCTACAAGGATTATTTGGGTTGACATGGGCTTTTAAAGGGTAAAATTTGACGCTATATTTATACAGGACTCCAGAGTAGAGCTGGTAGTGTAACTGGATCGACCAACATTGACATCATTCCACCATCATCTTGGTACAACTGGATTTCTGCAACTGGAACACGCACCCTCTAATTAATACTTTATCTTTAACTGCAAGCAGGTTTCCAAAATATCGGAAAATCGTGCGCTGGTACTGGCCAATAGAAATGGTGAATTGTCTGTAATATATTATACCAATACAGCTAAAAAAAATGTTTGTTGCGCGGTCTCCGTTTCGAGAAAAATAAAAAGAAATACACATAAATTAATAGTAACTCTGGGAGCGAGCAGCGGAAAACATCACGGAGAACAGCCGATCGCCCGGACGATCGAGGCGCAGACGTTGGGAGGGTGCTCGTGGCTGCTGTTCGATGGCTGCCGCCGTGCCAGCCCACCAAGTGGCTTCCTGTGAAAGTCGAGCTGTGTGCGATCGAACAACGTCTCCTTAGCTAAGATTACAGCTAATACCACCAATATTCGATCGTGACCTACGAACCCCTGCATCACAAATATCGCCCTCAGACATTTGCCGAATTAGTCGGTCAAGAGGCGATCGCCCAAACCCTCACCAGCGCCATCCTACAAGAGCGCATAGCACCAGCATATCTATTCACCGGCCCCAGAGGCACCGGTAAAACCTCTAGTGCCAGAATTTTCGCCAAATCCCTCAACTGTATTTCTACGGTTGCCCCCACCCCCACACCCTGCGGCAAATGCAACGTTTGCCGAGAAATTGCCCGAGGTTCCACACTAGATGTCATCGAAATCGACGCCGCCAGCAACACCGGAGTAGATAACATTCGGGATTTGATCGAACGAGCTCAATTTTCGCCCGTACAGTGCCGCTATAAAGTATATGTAATCGACGAAGTTCATATGCTCAGTACCCAGGCATTTAATGCCTTATTAAAAACCTTAGAAGAACCGCCAGATCGCGTTGTATTCGTCCTCGCAACAACCGACCCGCAAAGAGTATTGCCAACTATTATTTCTCGCTGCCAAAAGTTCGACTTCCGCCGCATACCCCTGGAAGCAATGATTGCTCACTTGCACAAAATTGCCCAATTAGAAAATATCAATATTGCCAGCGATGCAGTACAAATGGTTGCTCAAATCGCCCAAGGAGGTCTGCGGGATGCCGAAAGTTTGCTAGACCAACTGAGCTTATTCCCCGGTCAAGTAACAGTTGAAAAAGTTTGGGATTTAGTCGGCGCAGTTCCCGAAAATGACTTAATGGATTTGCTGCAAGCTATTGATAAAGATAATGCTACAGCACTAATAGACATGACCCGCCATCTCATGGATCGCGGTCGGGAACCCCTAATCGTGCTGCAGAGCCTCGCCAGCTTTTACCGAGATTTGCTAATAGCTAAAGCTGCACCGAAACGGTCAGATTTAGTAGCTTTAACATCTGCAACTTGGGAAAAATTGGGGAATTTTGCCAGGAATTGGGATGCCGAATTGATTTTGGCAGGTCAGAAACATTTGCAAACCCACGAAGTGCAAATTAAAAACACCACTCAGCCGCGTTTGTGGCTGGAAGTAACGCTGTTGGGATTGTTGCCCTCAGCAATTAGAACTCAGCCACAACCAACAGCCGAACCAACTAAAAATGTTGCTCAACCACCACAAAATCACCCCCCCCAGCCAAGGGCGGGCACGGGGGCACCGCCCCTACAATCGGGAGGAAGTCAGACATCTAATATTGAACAACCTTCGGCTGCCAAACCTCAAAATCCTCCGCCGCAGTCGCCACCTGTGGCTAATCGAATAGAAAGCACACCTCCTGCTGCAATTCCCGCACCTGTACCAACTGCTGAAACGAATCAAACAAATTATTCACCGACTAATTCAGGCGATGAAATCGATTTAAATCGAGTGTGGGAACAGGTACTTGACCGCGTGCGGCCGCATGGAACTCAATCGCTGCTTCGCCAACACGGACAGCTAGTAATTTTTAGCAATGATACTGCTTATGTTAAGATTAGTTCGCAGCCGTTGCTCAATATGGTTAAAGACAAAGTAGCTAATATTGCAGAAGCTTTTTTGCAAATTTTTAACCGTCGAGTAACAGTAAAGGTGGGCTTGACAAATCCCGCTGAAACTAATAGTTTCCGCGCCAAGGATTTGCCTACTTCTAACGGACGTGGTGGCGAAAATCCCAGGAATTCTCATCCTGCGGATGGTGCGGGCCAACAGGTGCAGAACTCGGCGGGTTCTGAGATTGCAGATGATTTTTTGGGGAAGGGTAGAGAAGAACAAAAACACCCGCCTGCGACTGAAAATACCGCCGTTAATGTGCCGGCTATTTCCGAATCGCGATCGCCCACAAACGGTTCTACAGACTCTCAAACAGACTTTAACGCTCAGGCTGTAGCGGTGCGTGATGACGCGCGAGATGTCGCGAATATGGCTAGGCAATGGGCTGATATGTTTGACGGGCAAGAAGTGGATTTGTCGGATGACTTGGAGATTTGGGAGTCGGAAACTTTTAGATTGGAATCTGAACCGGATTTTTCCGAGTTATCTTCTGAGTTAGGTGAGGATGATTTTATAGATTGGTAAGTCGATCGCTAAAAAACAACGGAGAAACCCGGTTTTTGTAGTAGGGGCGCTGCTAAGAGCGGCCGCCCTTCCAGGTTTCTTAATACCCTAAAAGTTTTAGGTTGAATTAGAGTCACCTAGTGATTGTGAATATCTAATTTTAAGCTGACTCTGGCTTGGGTAAAGAAGACGGAAGTACCAACAACTCAGCCGTCGATCGCTTCTCGACCATTTCCTTAGTAATCGTACATCGGGCAACATCCTTGCGCGACGGCAACTCGTACATCACATCCAACATCAACTCTTCGACAATTCCCCGCAGCGCCCGCGCTCCAGTTTTGCGGCGGTATGCTTCCTGGGCGATCGCCCGAATCGCCTCCGGCTTAAAGTCCAACTGCACATTATCCATCTTCAGCAGCTTTTGATACTGCTTAACCAAAGCATTGCGAGGCTCAGTCAAAATCGCCATCAGCGTTTCCTCATCCAGCGGCTCTAACACCGCCGCCACCGGCACCCGCCCGATAAACTCAGGAATCATCCCAAACTTCACCAAATCATCCGGTTCCAGTTGCTTGAGTACGTCAGCAGCCCGCTTTTCTTTCGGCACAGCTTCTCCGGGCTGAATAAAACCCATTGACTTTTTACCCGTTCTCTGCTCTATCACTTTTTCCAGACCGACAAAAGCACCGCCGCAGATAAACATGATATTGCTAGTGTCAATTTGGATGCAGTCTTGGTAGGGATGCTTGCGGCCGCCTTGGGGAGGTACATTGGCGATCGTCCCCTCCAGCATTTTCAGCAGCGCCTGCTGCACCCCTTCACCCGACACATCCCGCGTAATCGAAGGATTTTCGCTCTTGCGGGCTATTTTGTCAATTTCATCAATATAAATAATTCCGCGCTGCGCCTCTTCCACATCCATATCTGCCACTTGCAGCAGCCGCAGCAAAATATTTTCCACATCTTCCCCGACATAGCCCGCTTCCGTCAGCGTCGTCGCGTCAGCCACCGCAAACGGCACGTCTAGCATATCCGCCAAAGTCTGAGCCAGCAGAGTTTTTCCGCAGCCCGTCGGCCCGATTAACAAAATATTCGATTTTTGCAGTTCTACTTCTTCCGGCGGGTGCTTGCCGCTATTTTTGGCATGGATAAAGCTCAAGCGCTTGTAGTGGTTGTAAACTGCCACCGAGAGCACCTTTTTCGCGTCATTTTGCCCGATCGCATTTTCGTCGAGATAATTTTTAATTTCCCTCGGCTTGGGAATTTGGCTCAGCGACATACTTTTGCCCGATGTAGCGCGGCGCTTTTGCGTCGTTTCCTGCTTCGGAGGCACCGCCGCTGGGGGTACTGCACTCGAATCAAACAACTCCTCATCTAAAATTTCATTGCACAAGTCAACGCATTCGTCGCAGATATACACCCCTGGGCCTGCGATCAACTTGCGTACTTGCTCTTGAGACTTGCCACAAAACGAACATTTTAGATGGGAGTCGTACTTAGACATAACAGCCTCTTAATTCAGTGCAGTGACATTCTCTCCCGCCGTCGGAAGGTTTTCCTTTTCGATAACTCGATCGACCAAACCGTAATTTTTGGCTTCCTCGGCTGACATAAAAAAGTCGCGCTCTGTATCCGCCTCTAATTTGTCGATCGGTTGACCTGTGTGGTGCGCTAGCAGTTGATTCAGCTTACGCTTATGATAAAGGATTTCTTTGGCTTGAATCTCAATATCAACTGCTTGACCTTGAGCGCCTCCAAGCGGCTGGTGAATCATAATCCGGGAACTCGGAAGAGACATCCGCTTACCGTGAGCTCCTGCTGTCAACAGAAATGCGCCCATACTCGCTGCCAAACCGTAACAAATCGTCACCACATCCGGGCGGATTTGCTGCATTGTGTCATAAATTGCCATGCCGGCCGTCACCGAGCCGCCGGGGGAATTTATGTACATTTGGACATCTTTTTCTGGGTCTTCGGCATCTAGATACAATAGCTGAGCCACTATTGAGTCAGCAACTTCGTCGGTTACGGGAGTTCCTAAAAACACAATTCGCTCCCGCAGCAAGCGCGAGTAAATGTCAAAAGCCCGCTCGCCCATCCCCGACTGTTCTAGTACCATCGGCACTACATTGCTGGGGCTGGAACTGACATCAAAATCGTTATAGCTTGTAATTAGGTAATTGGAAGATTGAGATACAACCATAAGACACCAGTCAAGGATTCTAGACAATTTGCTGCTGCTGATGAAAGCTTTAAATTAAGCCGCCAGCTTTTAACTATTATGCCTCTTCTGAACGGATATCGGGGGAATGGGGAATGGGGAATGGGGAATGGGGCATTGGGCATTGGGTATAGTCGAGCAAAAATCTTGTGACTATTTAACCCAAATTCAACACTAGCTCGACATTAAACGTAAAATTCGATCGCACTTCAGATACCCCCGATCCCCGCCCTAGGGACATTCCAAGACCCCATTAGTGTCAACAACCAGGCTAAAACCCTTGATAAATCTCGGTTTTACGCTAAGTCTAGATCCCCCTAAATCCCCCTTAAGAAGGGGAGTAGGGGTTGACTTAAAGAGGCTTCTTGTCCCCCCTTCTTAAGGGGGAGTAGGGGGCAAGCTAAGGGGGGATCTGGCTTTAACAATCAAATAGCCGTCTCTGACTGGGTTTGACGTTAAGTTGACACGAAGAAGGGCTGGCGTGCGGTGTCCCTACTACTTTGATTCTGCGCCCTATTCTTCGCCTACGACTTCCACTTCAACGCTCGTGGCTGCTTCTGCTGAATCTTCAGCGTCCGATTCTTCCGATTCTGCTGCCGGAGTCAGTGAGCCTTCAGGTACGAGTTCGATTGTTCCTTTTTCTTCCAACCATTTCAGGGTTTTTTGTTTGAGCAAGTCTTCTGCTACAAATTCCTGCAACCTTTGGGGGTCAAAATCTCCTTTGGGAAACTGCTTTCTGATTTTTGCTACTTCTGCTTTTACTTCTGCTGGTTCAACAGATAAGGATTCCAGCTTGGCTACTTCTGCCAGAGCTAAATTCTGCTTGAGGCGCTCGATTGCTTCCGGGCGCGAGCGTTCCCGCATCGGCCCCATATTTTCTTCGGTAAACAGTTGGTTGATATCTATGCCGTAATTTTTCAATTGGAGGGCTTGTTGATTCAACAAATAATCGATTTCGCGATCGAGCATTGTTTCGGGAATTTCCACTTCTATTAGCTGCGCGAGGGCTGCTGATATAGCTTTTTCCTTATTAGCTGATGTCTTGTTTTCTTGGTCTGCTTTAAACCGAGTTTCGAGCGATTCGCGCAGTTCTGCTAAAGTTTCAAACTCGCTGACTTCTTGGGCGAAGTCGTCGTCCAACTCCGGCAATTCTTTTTCCTTAAGTTCTTTGAGGGTAATCGTAAAGACTGCCGGTTTTCCTGCTAGTTCTTCACTGCTATACTCATCTGGGAACTGCACGGAAACTTCTCGAGTTTCTCCCGGATTCATCCCGATCATGCCTTGGATAAAGCCCGGTACAAACTGATTTTCCGACAATTCTACTTGGAAGTCTTCTGCTTGACCGCCGGGAATTTCTGCGGGAGTTTCGCCTTCAGGGGCTTCGGCAAATCTACCGGAGAAATCAACCAAAGCCGTGTCTCCCAACTGAGCCGGCCGGCCTTCTACGGGGATTAAAGCAGCTTTGTCCGATCGATATTTTGCCAGTACCTCATCTACCTGAGCCTCATCATACTTAGCTTCTTCTGCTTGAAGCTGCAAACCTGTGTACTGACCCATTTTCACTTCGGGTTGTACGTCAACCTTCGCCGAAAAAATCAGAGGCTGTTCTGGATCGAACTTCTCTAGTAATTCTTCAAACTCGGTGCGAAGTTCAAAACTGCCAATTGCGGCAATTTTTTCTTGTTCGAGGGCTTTTTGCAGGGAATCATTAATCAAATTTTCCAAAGCCGTCGCCTTCAAACGACCCTGGCCTAGGCGCTGCAGCAAAACTTGACGGGGAACTTTGCCTTTGCGGAACCCAGGAATATTCACCTCGCGAGCAAATTGTTTAATTACTTGCTCGTAAGCTTGTTTTGACTTTTCTGACGGTACTTCGATTTCCAGACCAATTTGGCTAGCTGGAAGTTTTTCCTGGGTTACTTTCATCGGCTTTTTTGATATTTAACAATAGTAATAAAACACATACAAATCTGACTTTGCCTGCATTTTAATTTTGTACGCTTTGACTCGTAACGGCACAACTACAACACCTTTACCGGATGAGACTGTCAGTCGTTGCCGGCTACTTTTTTGGCTCTTGCCAAATAGTTTTGGTTTGAGGATACTAGCTTTTGCTGCTAGGAATGTGGAGGTTAAGTCCACTAATTGCCGATGCACCATAGCACATATCGCCCTGTGATGTCAATATTGCCGGACTCACAGGCCAGTCAAAGTCAATGGATGCGCCTGCGAAAATGCAGATATATCGCAAAACTTAACCGGATGCGGATTGGGCGTGGGCGATTGGCAAAAGATGCTAAACTGACATTGGGTACGATCGCATGCCATCGATCGGGAAGTTCGATCGCCCTTTTAGGTTAACTGCACCGTGGCCATCCTCTCATGCTCCTGATATCGCATAACATTAATTAAGTTTGATATTGAGAATTGCAGTTATTTAAATTTTTGATTTCGATCGTTTAGACTCTAATTTGTGGAGGAAACTAATTTGTCTCAATCCTATCGAGTTGCCATTTTAGGAGCCACCGGCGCAGTCGGGGCCGAGTTGCTAGAACTCTTGCACAGCCGGAGTTTTCCGATTTCTCACTTGAAGCTGCTGGCTTCGGAACGTTCAGCAGGCACTTCCTTGCCTTTTGGGGGCGAGATGCTGCAGGTGGAAGCAGTGTCGGCGCGATCGTTTGATAATGTAGATTTGGTGCTCGCCTCAGCAGGTGGCTCAACTTCTAAATTATGGGCTCCGCAAGCTGTGGCAGCCGGGGCAGTGGTAATTGACAATTCTAGCGCTTTTCGCATGGATGCGACGGTACCGCTAGTGGTTCCCGAAGTCAATCCCCAAGCGGCAGCAGCTCACCGAGGTATAATTGCAAATCCCAACTGCACGACGATTTTGATGGCAGTTGCCGTTTGGCCGCTTCACAAAGTTAAGCCGGTACAGCGCATCGTTGTAGCAACTTACCAGTCTGCCAGCGGGGCGGGGGCAAGGGCAATGGAGGAAATGAAAGCTCAAGCAAGAGCAATATTGCAGGGGGAAACGCCCAAAACCGATATATTTCCCTACCCTCTAGCATTTAATTTGTTTCCGCACAACACCCCGATTAACGATTTGGGGTATTGTGAAGAAGAGATGAAAATGGTAAACGAAACTCGGAAGATATTTGGTACGGACGAGATTAAAATTACGGCAACTTGTGTGCGGGTTCCCGTACTCCGGGCTCATTCGGAAGCGATTAATCTAGAGTTTGCAGAGCCTTTGAGCGCGATCGAGGCCAGGGAAATCTTAAAGCAGGCAAGCGGGGTTAAGCTGGTAGAAGACTGGCAAGCTAATTATTTCCCGATGCCCGCAGAAGCCAGCGGTAAGGATGAGGTGTTAGTTGGCAGGATTCGCCAAGACATTTCTCACCCCTGCGGGTTGGAGATGTGGCTGTCGGGCGATCAAATTCGCAAAGGGGCGGCTTTAAATGCGGTGCAGATAGCTGAGTTGCTGGTAGAAAAAAATTTGTTGCGAACCCAAGTGGCGGCGGCTTCTAATTAGGGGAACCCTCGCAACTTGAAAATTGAAATAGGGGATTTTAGATAAACCTTTCATCTGAAATCAAAAATTTAAAATCAAACATCAACAGTCTAAAATCGGAGAAAGTGTGGTAAAGTTTGGACGGGTTCTGACTGCAATGATTACGCCGTTTAAGGAAGACGGCAGCGTTAACTATGCGGTAGCAGAACAATTGGCAGTTCATTTAGCCGATCGCGGTACAGATAGCTTGGTAGTGTGCGGCACAACGGGCGAGTCTCCCACTATGACCTGGGATGAAGAGTACGAATTATTTCAGGTAGTACAAAAGGCGGTAGCCGGTAAGGCGTTGGTAATCGCAGGAGCCGGATCTAATTCTACTTCTGAAGCAGTCGCAGCTACGAAAAAAGCAGCTAAACTCGGGTTAGATGGTTGTTTGCAGGTGGTTCCTTATTACAACAAACCCCCGCAAGAAGGTTTGTACAATCATTTTCGGGCGATCGCGCAATCTGCTCCTGAATTGCCTATAATGTTATATAACATCCCCGGTCGAACTGGTCAAAATATGCTGCCGGAGACGGTGGCTCGATTGGCCGAAATCCCCAACATTGTGGCCGTAAAAGAAGCAAGTGGCAACCTGGATCAAGCAAGTCAAATTCGGTGCTTGACATCCCCTGAATTTGCCATCTATTCTGGAGATGATTCCCTAACTTTGCCAATGTTGGCGGTAGGAGGATCTGGTGTAGTTAGCGTAGCCAGCCATCTGGTAGGAGAACAACTGCAACAGATGATCCAAGCTTTCGAGGCCGGTCAAGTTCAAGTCGCTACCCAGATTCACTTGCAACTTTTTGACCTGTTTAAAGCTCTTTTTCTCACCACAAATCCCATTCCCGTCAAGACAGCTCTCAAGCTTCAAGGCTGGGATGTAGGCTCCACCCGTCCGCCCCTGTGCGATCCGCCCGTTGAGGTAACTCAAAAGTTAAAGGACGTACTGAGTCAGCTAGCAGCAGTATCAGCTAGCAAGACGAGCGAGAACGAGTTTTCAGACAACTGA
The DNA here is from genome assembly GCF_036701935.1 of Microcoleus sp. M2_D5. Classification (NCBI taxonomy): domain Bacteria; kingdom Bacillati; phylum Cyanobacteriota; class Cyanophyceae; order Oscillatoriales; family Microcoleaceae; genus Microcoleus; species Microcoleus sp. M2_D5. The sequence goes on from NZ_JAUBRP010000018.1 coordinate 25,901, forward strand.
ATATTGGTTGTTATCAGTCATTAGTTCTGAGTCATCAGTCATTAGTAATTAAGTGTTAGTAAGTAGCTAACAGTCAAGAATTAAAGACTGAAGATAGAAGAATGAAGGCCAAAGACAACTGACTGTACGGGAGAGTAAAACCCGCCAGGGATTTTTCCATAAATATTTGGAAAAATATCGCCCTACCAACGAACAGTAGACGAAAGACGAAAGACGAAAGACCACAGACCACAGACCACAGACCACAGACCAATAACAAAAATAACTAACAAAGGATACGCATGATCAAAAATACAACTGCATCTGCTCTAAAAGTTATTCCCCTCGGCGGGCTGCACGAAATCGGTAAAAACACTTGCGTGTTCGAGTACGGCGACGAAATCATTCTTTTAGATGCCGGTTTAGCGTTCCCGACAGATGGAATGCACGGGGTAAATATTGTCCTTCCCGACATGACTTACCTGCGGGAAAACAGCCACAAAATTAAAGGTATGATCGTGACTCACGGTCACGAAGACCACATCGGGGGAATTCCTTACCACCTCAAACAATTTGAAATTCCGGTCATTTACGGCCCGCGTTTGGCGATGGCTTTGCTAGCCGGAAAATTGGAAGAAGCCGGAGTGTCTCACCGCACTGAATTGAGAACGGTTAGACCCAGGGATACTGTCAGAATTGGCAAGAATTTCTTAGTCGAATACATCCGCAACACTCACTCGATGGCCGACAGTTTTACGGTGGCAATTCACACTCCCGTCGGAATTGTGATCCACACCGGAGACTTTAAAATTGACCACACTCCTGTAGACGGCGAGCATTTTGATTTGCAAAAGCTGGCGGAGTACGGCGAGAGAGGCGTGCTGTGCTTGATCAGCGATTCTACTAACTCGGAAGTTCCCGGTTTTACCGCTTCGGAAAGTTCTGTGGCGCCGAATTTAGACAGAATTATCGCTCAAGCACCGGGACGGGTGATGGTGACGACTTTTGCTTCGTCGGTACACCGATTGCAAATTGTTTTGGACTTGGCTAAGAAAAACAATCGGTATGTCGGAGTGGTTGGCCGGTCGATGCTGAACGTCATCGCTCACTGCCGCAATCTCGGCTACATCAAATGCGAAGATAGTATTTTCAAACCGCTCAAAGAAATCCGCAATTTGGCTGAAGACAAGGTACTGATTTTAACTACAGGTTCCCAAGGCGAACCGATGGCGGCGATGACTCGCATTGCTAACGGCGAACATCACGAACTGAAAATCAGAAAGGGCGATACAGTCATTTTCTCAGCTAATCCGATTCCGGGAAATACGATCGCAGTGGTAAACACGATCGATAAACTGATGATGCTAGGAGCACACGTGGTTTACGGCCGCGACAAAGGCATTCACGTTTCCGGCCACGGCTGTCAAGAAGACCAAAAGTTAATGATTAACATGACTCGTCCCAAGTTCTTCTTGCCGGTTCACGGGGAACACCGGATGCTGATCCAGCACTCCAAGACGGCTCAAAGCATGGGCATTCCCGCTGGCAATATGGTGGTTATTGATAACGGCGATGTCGTAGAATTGACCGAAAATTCGATACGAGTTGCTGGCCAAGTGCCGTCAGGAATTGAATTAGTAGATGCTTCTCGATCGGGCGTTGTCAAAGCCAGCGTCCTCAAGGAACGCCAGCAGTTGGCGGGAGATGGCGTTGTAACTGTAGCGGCGGCTTTGAATTGGGAAGGCAAATTAGTTGCCAAACCAGAAGTCCACTTGAAAGGTGTAGTGACATCAGCCGATCGCGCGGAAGTGATCAAATTAATCACTCAAACCATTGAAACAGTTTTGAGCGATCGTTGGTCAGAATTTGTCAAACCCGCCACCGCTGACTCGCAAGTTGACATTGACTGGGTAGGAGTGCAAACCCAAATAGAAAAAGCAATTGGGCGAGTGATGCGCCGGGAACTGCAAAGCAATCCGCTGCTGGTATTCCTGATGCAGATTCCTGAAGAAGCAGTGCGATCGGAAAAAGCTGCAGTGTCTCCCGGTTCCCTGGAAGCACCTAAGCTATTATCATCGCAATCATCGCCATCATCGCAATCATCGCCATCGCCATCATTGCCATCTCCTGCCAATCAGGTGACGGGCAGGCGCCGTCCCCGGACTGCAGCAAGGGCAGCTTCCTAGTAGGATAATTCTCGGACGCACTGCGAACAAAGAAAGGAGTTTTAGGTTTGGTAGTTGCGCTTGGGTACCCAAGCGCAACTACAAGCCTAGATTTGATTTCATAACTAGATTTCCTGACTAAGTAAGGGAATAGTGTTTAACCGCAGATAAACGCAAATGAACGCAGATAGTAATTAATTCTATCTGCGTTCATCTGTGTTTATCTGCCACCATCTGCGGTTGCAAAATCAGCCACCAGCAACTGCTGGAACAATGCTAACTTCATCGCCATCTTGGAGGGCTGTTTTTGAGCCATCCAAAAAGCGGATGTCTTCGCTGTTGACGTAGAAGTTGAGGAATCTGCGGGGTTCTCCCTTTTCGTCGCACAGGCTTTTTTTGATGCCGGGACAATTGGTTTCCAGCGATTCAATTAGTTCGGAAATGTTGTCGCCCGCGCATTCGATGGTGGCTTGATTGTTGGTAAATTTTTGCAGGGGGGTTGGAATTAAAACTTTGACGGTCATTTTTTTAGTCCTCAGTCAGTAGTCCTTAGTCAGTAGTCATATCATGTCCGATCGAGCGACCGCGATTTTTGTAGGGGAGGCTTCGCCAACAATACCTGCCAATAATTGACAATCTCAAAAACCCGCCCCGACCGGGATATTATGGTTAATCGATCGGACAAGATATCATTAGTCAACAGTCAGTAATCATCAGTCAATAGCTTAAGAACCAATGACTAATGACTACCGACTATTAACTAATAGCTATTAAACCGAAACTTGTTGCCATTCTAAGCGTTCGAGCGTGCGGGCGCGTTCTAGGGCGCGCTCGAACGCTTCTAGTTTCGGTTCGAGGGTGATGGGTTCGCCGATGTAGCCTTGAACTGCTTCTTGCGTTTTCAAACCGTTGCCGGTGATGTAAGCGACGGTGGTTTCATCGGGATTGATTTTACCTGCTTCTACGAGTTTCTTCAAGACTGCGATGGTCGTGCCGCCAGCGGTTTCTGTGAAGATACCTTCGGTTTCGGCTAGCAGTTTCATGCCTTCGATGATTTCGGTGTCGCTGACGGATTCAATGTTGCCGTTGGTTTTGCGGGCGATTTCCAAGGCGTACATACCGTCGGCTGGATTGCCGATCGCGATCGACTTAGCAATTGTATTCGGTTTCACCGGTTTGACGAAATCGCGGTCTTCGCGGAATGCTTGGGCGATTGGGGAACAGCCGTCAGCTTGGGCGCCGCTGAACCGGACTTTCTTGTCGTCCACTAAACCGACTTCGATGAATTCATTAAAGCCTTTATAAATCTTTGTGAACAAAGATCCGGAGGCGAGGGGGGCGACGACGTGATCTGGCAATTGCCAGCCTAGCTGTTCGGCCACTTCGTAGCCGAGGGTTTTTGAGCCTTCGGAATAGTAGGGACGCAAGTTGATATTGACAAATCCCCAGCCATGTGTATTTGCGACTTCGCAACAGAGGCGGTTAACTTGGTCGTAGTTACCGTGAACTGCCATGACTGTTGGATTGTAAATCAGAGTGCCGAGGACTTTGCCTGCTTCTAAGTCGGAGGGGATGAAGACTACGCAGTCGAGTCCGGCGTGGGCGGCGATCGCAGCCGTAGAGTTAGCTAGATTGCCGGTGCTGGCGCAGGATACTGTTGTGAAACCCAATTCTCTCGCTCTGCTGAGGGCGACTGAGACCACTCTGTCTTTAAAACTGAGAGTGGGCATATTGACGGCATCGTTTTTAATATAAAGATTTTTTAGACCGAGGCGGCGAGCCAAGCGGTGGGATTTTAATAGAGGAGTCATCCCCGTGCCGACATCGATGACGTTATCTGTAGCGACTGGTAAAAATGCGCGGTAGCGCCAGATCGAGTTGGGGCCGGCTTGGATGGTTTGGCGAGTGACGGTGCGGCGGATGGCGTCGTAGTCGTACTTGACTTCAAGCGGGCCAAAACAGCAATCGCAGACGTGCTTGGCTTGGAGTTCGTACTCTTCGCCGCATTCTTTACATTTGAGGGCTGTGAAGGTTGCTGCTGTGGATTGGGTTCTGGTCGCCTGGGTCATAGCTCAACTCTCTAGTTTTGCAATGTTTTCTTAGTCTTGTGCAAGATTAGCACGGTCAATTTACCCCGTCAACCATACCCGATTTTTTTAGTCGGGATTGATTTTTCAGTTAAACAGCGGTGTATTTAACTTGGATATTTGGGCGGGCGGGACGCCCACACCACAAGGATTTGAGTTGTTTTCAGGATCGGGATCTCAATCCAGATTTTCAGATCCGCACGCGAGCCCGATCGATCTCGATGATGATTTGCCGACAAAATTGTTACAAAACTTAATAAATCTTTTTTGGGCTAAGAATTTGGACAGTAGTGCGATCGAACACAACTACAAAACCTCGAATTTTTGATTAACTGATATCTTGCACCATTCTCGCTTAACAGGCTGGACGGCCTGTTCCACAACAAAATTCACTCTTTGTGGAACAGGCCGTCCAGCCTGTTCATAAATAGCTTATTGAGAATGGTGCAACATTTCGATGTTGCACCATCCTCGCTTAACAGGCTGGACGGCCTGTTCCACAACAAAATTCATCTCTTGTGGAACAGGCAAGATGCCTGTTCCTAAAAAGCTTATTGAGAATGGTGCAACATTTCAGATTAACCAACTCAGCCTACCCGCCGCTGACGGGAGGGATGAGGACAACTTCGTCGCCGTCTTGGAGGATGGTGTCGGGGGAAACGAATTCCATGTTGACGCCGAAGCGGGTGCGATCGCGCCATTGTTCTAATTGAGGATATTGGGCGATCGAGCTTTCGAGCACTTGAGACACTGGGGTTTCGGGAGGAAGTTCTAATGTAAGTTCCGAAACGCCGTAGGCTTCACCGAAGGCGGCGAACAGTTTAACGGTGACGGTAATCGAAGAGTTAGACACGGCTGTTGAGTGCGATCGACGGTTTGGCAATTATCAACTACACCATACAATTAATTAGGAATTAGGCGCGCCGAGGCTTAGAATTGAAAGCGGCAACCTCTAGTTAAGTTTTACCCCACCGGGTAAAGATGATAGTTGATTGCAGCAAAAACTCTTAACAGGATTGTATGCCGATCGCTCTCACCAACCAGGCGTTAGAAGCAGTTAGCATCCACTTAGATGCAGCTAGCTAAGGTCTAGTTGGCTGCTGTTGAGGCTAAGGCGAGAATAATTTTGAGGATGCGGTATAGATACTTTACGGTAATTGTGGGAGAGTACAAAAAGCTCGCACTACATTTAGCAGGCAACAACGCAGACAATCCCCTGCCAACCCGCTTCTCCTGACAAAAAATCAGGTTATCTAGTGCGGCTTGTGATGGTCAAACCTTTGCCCTGCTTAGCAAGCTAGGCGTTCAATCTAAGAATAATACTGAAGTTAACGCGATAGAAATATATGGCCAATAACGATTTTAAAGTGCTTCAAATTATTGAAGCTAAAGGCTGGTATGCCTTTGGGAGTACCAAGCAAAGCCAGCACGTTGAGAGATGGGTAAGACCTGTCGTGTGTTGGGTTTTAATAGAAGATAAAAAAAAGCGGCGGGTTGTGACAGCTACCGCTAGCTATCAAATCCAGATTGACGACAAAGAAGTCGAGTTTTTTGCCCACGAAAGCGAAATTCAAGATTTGGAGAGTCTCCCGAAGTCTGTCTCGGTATCGGAATTTCTGAAAACAGAAGATTGAGAGAAGGGCAGAAGGAGATAATTTAATAAGTTATTAATTATTCCTTAGTGATTCCTTAAACTTGCTGTCGGATTCTATTGGAATTAGAGGCATAAGCTCTAGATTGGGAGAGGGGGAGATGAGGACAGGGGGAGAATTTATACTTTTGCTTTGCCTTCTGCATCTTGTCTCCAATGCCTCAAGTAGCCCAAAAAATAAAGAGGCCGGAAGATTGGTGGCAATGCCAACACGCTTCCGACCTTGCTGAATAACAGGGTATGCATATGTTTTTAAAGTATGGCAGGCAGGCTTTTGAGATATCAAGAGGACTATTGCAATCACCCACTTTTGCTTTCAGGCTGTGTTTGCAAGGCTCCTATTATTTTAGACTGAGAATTTGAAAATTGAGAGAGGGGAGGCTTACAGGTTAAGGATTCTAGCTATTTATCTGTAGCGGGTGCTACAAAAAATGGTGGCATTGGCGGACGATCGCACTTTCTCGCTAAATTGTTTGCACTCAAAGCTGAAAGTTCGATCGTCCCCTGCAACGGCTGCGACTTCAAACCCCACTAACAACAGGTTCACGCTTCTGCTGCGGCATCCGCCGCCCCAGCAGGGCCATCCTCACGCCCCCGGCCGGCCCTAAAGTCACCCCTCGGCGTTTGGCCTGTACGGGCTTTTTCTGGGCCAATACTAGGTCGAAATCCCGCAAAATGGTTGCCAGCACCAGTTTCATCTCCAACTGCGCCAGCGCCAACCCGATACAGCGGCGGCTGCCGCCTCCAAAGGGCAAATACTCGTAAGGCGAGAATTGCCTCTCCAAAAACCGTTCCGGTTTAAATTGCAGCGGTTCTGGATATAAATCCTCCCGTCTGTGGGTCAAATAAATTGAGGCGAAAACAACCGTGCCCGGTTCGAGTTGATGTCCCATCAGTTCCACGGGCGATCGTACCACTCGCGGAAACGTCAGCATTCCCACCGGGTAAATTCGCAGCGTTTCCTGACAAACTGCACTCAGATAAGGCAAGCGGGAAATCTCCATCGGATCGGGATTTTCCCCCAAACTGTCCAATTCTTGCAGCAACTTCTGGCGCACCGAGGGCAAACTGTGAATCCAGTAAAATGCCCAAGCTAGGGCAGTTGCTGTGGTTTCGTGGCCTGCAAACAGCAGCGTCATCAACTCGTCGCGCAATTCTTCATCGGTCATTGGTTGCCCGTTTTCGTCGCGCGCGGCCATCATTAAGCTGAGAATGTCGGTGCGGTTGGCATCAGGTTGCAGTCTGCGTTCTGCAATTTCGCCGTCCATCAGTTCGTTAATTTTCCGCTGCTGCTGTTTCATCCGCCCCCAAGGACTCCAGGGCCCCCAATCTTGCTGCATCCAGCCTAGAAACAGCATACTCGATCGCAAAGGAGAGCCGATCGTATCGATAATCGCAGCCAGCAGCGGGGACAGTTGCTGCAACCGCGGCCCGTCATCCAGACCGAAGACAGCCTGCAAGATTACCCGCATGGTGACTTCCTGCATCGCGCTGCGGGCCACAAAAGGTCGATCGACCGACCATTTGCTGGCAACATCTCGAGCGATATCGCAAATTAGTTGGCCGTAATTCCGCATCCGTTCCCCGTGAAAAGGCGGCATCAATAATTGGCGATCGCGTTTGTGCTTTTCTCCAGAGATCACAATCATGGATTGTTCTCCCAGCAAGGGTTTAAGAATACCGTTGATCTCGCCTGGAGCGTCAAAAGCTTTGCTGTTGAGCATTTCCTGGATCCCTTGCGGGTTGTGGATCATCACGAACGGTTTGAGCTTGCCCCATCGAGTCGTGAAAATCTCCCCGTACTTTTTGGCAGATAGATCCAGGTATGTCAGCGGATCGCCAATCCATTGAATTAGCTGCACGAAGCGGGGGCTTTTGGGGCCGTCAGGTAGTGTCATAGGAATTACCGGGGTTTGGGTCACAGGACTTAGCAGTATCAAAAAACTTCAAAGGGTTTGAAGGTTTATTCAATCCCTGCCAACCCTTGTTTTTAAGGGGAGAATTGTGTAATTCCCATCTCCAATAATTTTAATAGCTTATTCTCGAACCGTACTCAAAATATCCTCTCCAAGCTCTGTAAAACGAACAGTTTTGATTTGCCAAGGAGCATAACTGGTTAAAGTTTGGCGCACGCCCCCGAACAAACCTAACATTTGACAACTGGACAGATTTTGCAATTTCTGCCGTGAACTTCCAGAGGCTCGCAAATCCACGGTAGCTATTCCGAGGTCGCGATCGATCTTGAGGCGATAGCCAGCCAAACTAAGACTATCGAAAATCTGCTGCTTTAACACTTCATTAACTGCCGATGACATTAACTGGTTCTCTGGGCCTGTAACTGTTTCCGGCTTCAGAGTTTGACACAAATTATCTACCTTATAAACCGTAACGGTGGCAGTATTTTCTGAGAAGGTAGCACTACCTAAAACTGAGGTAACAGAGTTAGAAGGCTGCGTTAATTGACTCGATCGAGCCTCAATTTGATTTCCCGTTAGCTGTAGGTGTTGGAACGGAGGGGCGCTTCGGGAGAGTTGGGTCTGGTTTTCGGTTGAGGTAACTGCATCTGAGCCAGAACAACCGCTACCGCCTATCAAAATTAACCAAACGCCTAAATATCCTAACTGTTTGCAGATACGGTTCATAGTTTTTAATACTCAACTAAACTTCAGTGTACGGAGGGTGAACTTTGGTAGTAGAAAGCAGTTAGTCCCTGATTACACTCACTTAGAAGTATTTCTAGGTATCCGTAATACGGAGATGAAAACAAGTTAAGAGTTCTGGTCAATACCTTCATTTTCATGTTCGATCGATCTGGCACAGGAAGTATTAGTCCTCATTTGTGCAACCCTGCCGTCTCGGTATCGCAGCAGATCGAGCTAGGGACTTCGATCGCAAAGTGATATCAAATACCGTGTCAGTAGGTGTGATGTACCGTTGCAATTCGAGCAATTCCAATATCTGAGGTAAAGAGCCTCTTTCCGGTTTGCGACAGCCAGAGCTGGATTAGTAGTAATGAGGACAGAATTCAGACTGGCGCGCGCATTTTAAGCTCGGTTTCGGAGCGCTTTTTTAACAGCGCCGATAATCGCGGTTAGAGGGAATGTCCAAGTCGCGAACAATATCAAAACTTACGGATCAAAAGCAAAGAAACCGGGTTGTTTAACCAGGCATAAGGGCTGCAACGAAGTGTTTTCGTAAAAAAAACTGGTTTCTGGTCAAGTCGCGAATCACATCATTCCTCAGTCAGCGAATCTGTAACGAACAGGCGTGTCAAGGGTGTTATCGCAGCATTCGGTGATTTTGTGCCGAATCTCATAAAACACAGGGAAAAAAATCATGAAACAGCAATTATGGACAAAAGTTTTGGTGGCAACAGCCATCGCCCTCAGCGGCCTGTCGGTTGCTTCTGCACCGAGTTACGGTCGGCGCGCACCGAGGGAAAGTGGATTTTGGTGTAACACCTCGACTGGTGCGCCGGTGACGGTGTACAAAAACGCTAAAGGTGCTGTAGAGCCTTGGATTGAGTGGACTTCCGATTATTTCTCCGGTTCAGGCTACGATCCGGCAACTCGGTGTCAATTGGTGAGTCAACGCCTCGAAACCTATCGCCGCCAACGAATGCTCAAGTACATTACTGCAGGCCAGATGAACGGCCAGAACGTCATCTGCACGGCGAATCAAGTCAATGGGCTGTGTCAAAATTTGATTTATACCCTCAGACCCGGCCAAGACCCGATCGGCTCTTTGTATAATTTGTTGGCTTGGCGCCAAGGATATGTCGGGATGCCGTCTTTTGATGAAACCCGTAAAATTCCTTACATTGATGTCAGGAAAAAGCTAGGGGAAAACACGGATGATGAGGCGCAACAGCCCTCTTTTTCCCCGCCGTTGGGACAGCCTTAAGCGAAATCTTCTGCTTCTGGGGCGATCGAACCTATACGGTGCTGTTTCTGGCACTTTGTGGCTTTCGACAGGGGCGATCGCGCAATTCTCACCGGCGACGCCCTGCTTTACCCACCGCTGGGAGTTCCGAGGCTGCTGGGCGATAGCGATCGGGCGACCGTTCTGTTTCGCAGCGGCATCGAGTATAAAATAGCACTATTAAGCAGCCAGCCGGGAGCCGTGTCCGAGCCCCTGCTGGCAGCCAGCTTGCAGGTGGTGAGATAGGGGCTTCGGCGGTGACGCGCGGCTTCGTTTCGGTGCTGCTGCCCAAATCTTTGCCTCAAGGTTATAGCTTCGGCTATACAAATGAGGTTAAAATCGGCATGACTGGCGGCCCGATTTTTAATGCCAAAGGTTTCTTGATTGGGATTAACGGTAGGGGCAAGTATCGAGATCCAAATTTTTGCGTTTATGCTTTGGAAGAGGGAAGTGAACCAACAGCGGAATTATCGGAAAAAATGGTTAAATCTAGTTGGGGAATTCCAATTAGTATATATTGGCAGTTCGCCTCGTTTCATCTAGGGAGTTATCGATGAATGTTTGGAGTTTGCGGTTTGACGCGCTGACAATCATCTTGACAGGTGCATTAACAGTGACGGCGCTTGTCAGCCAACAATATGCTGCCTGTGCCAAAACAGCAGAAGAAATTGCCCAGCTAGCGACCTTGACAACTGTGGAAGTCAACAATACGCTGGGTTTTTTTGCTAGCGGATCTGGAGTAATTATTGCCAAACAGGGTAATATTTACACTGTTTTGACAGCTAATCATGTGGTGGCAAGCCTCGCTCAAAAATACAGCATTCGCACTCATTTGGAAAAGGATTATGCTGCGATTAGAATACAGCGCCTACCGAAAAATGACACGGATATAGACTTAGCTTTGATACAGTTTCAGAGCCGAGAACAGTATCCAGTGGCACCAATAGGCGAGTCAGAACGTGCTGTTGTCGGTTCTGCTATTTACGTTTCTGGCTATCCGCTGCCAATTTCGGGATTTGAACGAAAACTTGAGTTTACTGCTGGCATCATCTCTTCTCGCTTGGGCAGCGCCTCATCAGGGTATCGTCTGCGCTACCAAGCTGTAACCAGGCGCGGGATGAGCGGGGGGCCTGTATTTGATGCTGATGGGAAGGTTGTAGGAATTCACGGCCAGGGGGATACTGTTGGCACAATTAGAAGTCAGTGGAACGGTCAGATTGAGGAGATAAAAACGGGGTTAAATGCGGCAATCCCGATCGATGCTTTTATGGCATTGCTTTCACAAAACAAGCGTAACGGCTTTGATATTCTCAGCAATCTTTCTCTCAGCAGCGCCTCGGATCGAAACCAGCCGAATCGGGGTTATGGAGGATTTGTGTGCGATACCTCCACGGGCGAGCCGGTGACTGTGTATCAAAATCCGCAAGGGTTCAGGGAGCCTTGGATTCGCTGGAATTCTAATTTCTTTTCTAGTTCTGGCTACGATCCTCTAACTCGCTGCCAACAAGTGACTCAGCGCCTTGAGAATTATAACCGAAATAAACAGCTAAATTATGTGACTGTGGGTATTGTAAATAACCAGAAAGCGATTTGCACGACTAGCCGCGTTAATGGGCCTTGCGAAGGTTTGATCTATACGCTGCGCCGCGATCAAGATCCGACTCCTGCACTTAGCAGTTTTTTTGTTTGGCTGCGGAATCAAAAAGCTGTGCCTTCTCTTTCTGAAAGCGGTACTGTGCTGTATATCGATGTCCGGGAACGGCTGGAACAATTTTAGATTCGCGATTTTAGATTTGAGAGGGATTAGTAATGGGCAAACACAGAACTCCGACTTTTTTAATAAGTCGGGGTTCTCAAACAACTAATTATTAGCTGAAAATTTGAGATATTTTACTTATTTATCACTGACATAATAGAACTCATGATTTTTTGGAACACGGAAGCTATAAAATTACTCTTACATTAATCCAATTCAAATTTTTCCGGTATCAAGCATGACAGCAACTACCCCGCAGGCAAAGTCAACAACGCCCGCTTTTTGCGAAGGCATTCAATATTTTTCTGAAACAGTCCCCGGTTTTGAGACTTATGGAAAAGCACCTGCGATCGCCGATGGGAGCAAGTCGATCGCCGATCCTGCCGATCCCGCAGCCGTCTTTCAAACCATGCTCGCAGCAGACGCCCTGCGGTACCTGACGCTGCAAGTTACCGCCAGCAAGGCATCGGGACATCCGGGGGGTTTTGCCAGCCAAGCTGAGGCCTATGCCGCTTTGGTTATGCTGGGACACAAGAACATTGTCACCGAAGTCGGCCATCACGCCCCCGGCTTTTACAGCGCCATGTTTCTCGATCGATCTTTAGAGGATATGGGAATTGTTAACGTGCAGCAAATGCGCGATAAATTCCGAGAAAAAGACGGTTTGTTAGGACATCTTTCCGGTTTCATTCCCGGCCTTTTAGCACCGGCTGGCCCCCTCGGACAAGGACAGCATTTCGCAATGGCTGGAGCGCTTTTGCACCGCGAAAAACTGTTTGCTTTCACATTGGGCGACGGCGGCATGGGCGAACCCTATCCGATGAGCAGCATGGCGCATTTCCACACTGCTTATCCCAGCGTTACTAACTTTTTGCCCGTGTTGGTTTGGAACGGATATTCTCAGGAACATCACAGCATGGTTTCGACTAAAACTAATGCTGAAATGATTGCTTATTGGCAAGGCAACGGTTTTGAAGAAGTTATCTTAGTTGATGCTAAGGAATTTGACGATCAAAATCAACCGGAAGATTATGTGGACAGCACTGCTTTTTCGCTCGAACAGCGCATGGCATTTACCAAAGCTGTTTTAGAAGGAGTTGACAAAGCGGCAAAATCTGCTCTCGGCGGCAAATTAACTGCGTTTATTATCAAACAGTTGAAAGGTGCAGGCGTCCACGCGCGCGGAGCAAAATCTCACAACCTTTATCCGAAAGATACGCTGGATGCTCCGCACATTATCAGTGCTTTAAAAGAGCGCGCTTTGACTGCTGCTGCTTGGGAGTTGGTGCGGACAAATGCTGAACGTGCGGGCGGCGGGCCGGCAGCGAAAACAGTTGTTACTGAGTTTACATTGCCGCTGCCAGATTTAGGAGAATTGCCTTTAGAAGAATTTGCAGTTGGGGGAGAAGCGAAGATTTCCACAACAGCAATGGGGCGTTTGGTAGGGAAAGTCGGCGAGCGCGATCGTACTTTTATTGTCACTAATGCTGACGGCAACGAAGCATCGGCAATTGCCAACATCAACCAAGCTCTCAAGATTATTCACCCCACGACAGATGACCTTTACAATCAATCGCCAAACGGTCAAGTTTACGAACCTTTGAGCGAAGATGCTTGCGCCGGTTTAGCCGTAGGTTTATCGCTATTTGGAGCGCGGAGTTTGTGGTGTTCCTACGAATCTTTTGCCATCAACGGTTTACCAATTTGGCAAACTGTCACCCAAGCAATGGCAGAATTGCGGCGTCCAACTCCGGCAACTGTCACCTTATTTACAGCCGGTGCATTGGAACAAGGCCGCAACGGTTGGACGCACCAGCGGCCGGAAATTGAGGCTTATTTTGCGGCGATGATGCGGAATGGAAATGTGTTTCCTTTGTTTCCACCGGATGCTAACAGCATTCAAGCTTGTTACGAGTGGGCTTTGACTGCTAAAAATAAGGGAGTTGTGATTACTGCGAGCAAGTCGCCGCTGCCAATTCGCACTACTCTTGAACAGACTCGCCAAGGTTTGCAAGACGGTGCAATAGTGCTGCACGAAGTCGATTCCCCCCAAGCTCCCCACAATCAAGGAGGGAGCAAGAAAGTTGTGTTTGCTGTTGTCGGCGACATGACTTTAATGCCAGTGTTTGAAGCGGCGGCATTTTTGGAAACAGAAGGGATTGGAGTGCGGATTGTTTCTGTTGTGAATCCCCGGCGTTTGTACCGCCCAACAGACGTTGCTTGGGATACTTGTTCGGAAGCTGACGGCGGCTTTTTGAGCGATGAGAAATTTGCCGAAATGTTTGGCGGAGATGCCTTGATTGGCGTGACAGGCGGTGCTTCTGGGATGTTGGAACCTGTGATGCTCCGCAGCAATTGCCAGCGGGATACTTTCGCTTGGAAGCGGGGGGAAACTACTGCTAGTGCCGGTCAGTTGATGGCGTTTAACGGGTTGACTGCTGAGGCGTTGACTAAAAGGGCGATCGAGCTAGTTCATTAAGTTAGAATGTGAGTGAATGCCCCTGCCTAGTTTGTGCTAGGTAGGGGCTAGTAATATTTAAAATAGGATGGTGATACCTGTGACTGCACAACTTTTAGAAGAAATAGGTACGCTTGCGGAACAGCGATTGATTCTCCCCGGTTATTATACTTGGGAGCAATTTGAGGATCTCGAATCTTTGATGGCAGACTCTCCCGGTTTGCGGATAACTTATCTTGATGGGTGGATCGAGTTTATGACAGTCGGCGAAGAACACGAACAAATTAAAAGTGTTTTGGCTATATTTATAGGACTTTACTTTTTTGAGAAAGGGATTAATTTCATTCCTGTAGGGAGTGCAACTCGCAGAGACCGGGCAAGAGATGTCTCATTTGAACCAGACGAGTCTTATTATATAGGTTCAAGAAAAGAGCATCCCGATTTAGCCGTGGAAGTAACGATTACTAGCGGTAGCACAAATAAACTCGCTAAATATCTGCGACTTCGCATTCCAGAAGTCTGGTTTTGGGAAAATAATCAGTTGGCTGTCTATCGGCTGCGCGAGGATAATTACGAGCAAGTTTCAAGAAGTGAGTTTTTGCCGGAGTTGGATTTAGAATTGCTGGTACGCTGCGTTTTAATGCCTTCAAGGATTGAGGCAAGGACGGAGTTTCTTAATGGGGTGCGGCAAGTGGGTTGAATGCTGAGGAGTTGGTAAAAAGTGCGATCGACCTGATTGGTTAAGTTATAATGCGAGAATCTCCCAGTTTTTAGCCGGGATAATTTCTACTTTTTCCTAACTTCCAACTATACAATCATGACAGCAAAAGTTTTAGAAGAAATAGTTACGCTTGCGGAACAGCGATTGGTTCTCCCTGGTTATTATACTTGGGAGCAATTTGAGGATCTCGAATCTTTAATGGCAGATTCTTCTGGTTTGCGGATAACTTATCTTGATGGGTGGATCGAGTTTATGACACTGGGCGAAGAACATGAGACAATCAGTTGTCTTCTTAACTTTTTGCTACAACTCTACTTTTGTGAAATGGGAATTGAATATATTCCTGTAGGGAGTGCAACTCGCAGAAACCGGGCAAGAGATGTCTCATTTGAACCAGACGAGTCTTATTATATAGGTTCAAGAAAAGAGCATCCCGATTTAGCCGTGGAAGTAACGATTACTAGCGGTAGCACAAATAAACTCGCTAAATATCTGCGACTTCGCATTCCAGAAGTCTGGTTTTGGGAAAATAATCAGTTGGCTGTCTATCGGCTGCGCGAGGATGATTACGAGCAAGTTTCAAGAAGTGAGTTTTTGCCGGAGTTGGATTTAGAATTGCTGGTACGCTGCGTTTTAATGCCTTCAAGGATTGAGGCAAGGACGGAGTTTCTTAATGGGGTGCGGCAAGTGGGTTGAATGCTGAGGAGTTGGTAAAAAGTGCGATCGACTGCGAGGGTTTCGCTAACGGCTTGAAAGTTACTAAATTATTCCTATCTCTCTTCCTTCATCTGCGTGAATCTGCGTCAATCCATTGTCATCTGCGGTAAAGAAATTCTCTTTGTTTAACCGCAGATGAGGGCAGATTAACACAGATTAACGCAGATGGATTAGATAAATTATAGTGTCACCGTCCGTAATTGTTGATTATTGACTCGATTTTACGCCCGACGCTGAAGCGCGGATTTGATTTGTTAGCTGGGAATGTAGCAATAGTGCTAGAGGTTGTGCTGCGACGGGACATTAATATTGTGTGAAATATCTGTCTTAATTTTATTGATTTTTTTCCCCGCACGCCATCAACCAAAAACTCATCATAGATCGATCGCCCGCAGCGACAAACTCATCCCGCGAAACCAGATAGCTGGCTATTTCCGACTCGGAAATCAACCCTTGTTTGACCATTTGCAAAATGGGGCCGGAGTCAAGCAAAGGTTGAAACGCCTCAATTCCGATGATATCGCTGTGGGTGACAACGGCTTCTAAATCAACGCTAACAAACCCAGCTTCTTTGAGAATGCGGCACAGATTTCGCCCGACGCATAAATTGCCGCCCCGCGATGCCATTACCTGCTTGAATTTCTCCCGGACAATCTCGACTGACAACGGTGGATTTGTCAGCCAAAACAGATCCGCATCGCTATCGATAATCACCAGTTTTCCCCCAGGCTTCAAGATGCGGAATATTTCTCTAGCTGCTGCGACGGGATCTGGGAGGTGAACGAACAGCAAACGGGCGATCGCAAAATCGAAACTGTTAGCCGCCAAACCAGTATCCGCAACCGACGCTTGAATGCGATTTACTCGATCGCCCCCTTTGTCCTGCAAATATACTACTGCTTTTTCGTGCAGTGCGGGGTCAATTTCTACCGCTGTTACCGAACTGTTTGGCAGCAATTCTAACAGTTTTTCGGTAAAAAATCCCGGCCCGCTACCCGCTTCCAAAATATTCATCCCGTCGGCTAAACCGAACCATTTTAAAGTGCGCGCTTCCTTTTCCCAACTGAGGAGAACTTGAGCTTTTAACCGTTGAATTTCTGCCTCCAACTCCAGATTGTAGGTGTTGGCTTGATACGAACCTTCTGCTGGCATGAAATTATCCTTCTTCTTGCTCGGATACCAGGATTATAATAGAAATACAATCAAATCTCCGATCGAGTTATCTGTGCGTAATATTGTTTCCGGTGGCATCGGAATGATTTAACCACAGAGGACGCTCCAGAACGCAGAGTTCGAGAATAAGCTGTTCTCCATTTAAATTGTGTGTCAAAAATCACTCTATTTATTGTGGGATGGGCTTCTAGCCCGTCCCGAATATACAATTTAAATGCGCGACAGCTTAGAGAGATGAATAATTCCGATGAAGTGCGGATTTTGCAACACAATCAACAGAATTGCGCTTTAGCGCACTTCTCGTTGCTGACCTCCACAACCACAGTTGGCGGACAGATGCAGGACGGAAGCCCGGTAATTCCTCTATTGTAAGAAGATGACGGATTACCTAAACTAAAGACGCTGATTTTCCCGCATCCCTTACTATTTTTATGAACTATGCCCCATACTCTAGCTCAACCTGAAAAACGAACCTTTTTGATCGTGGATGACCATGCGATGGTGCTAGGCGGCACGCTTAACATTCTGAAGCAAGAATATCCAGAGGCAGAGATTCTGACGGCTCCGACGGCTCAGGCTGCCCTGGAGCAAATAGCGCAAACTACCCCGGATTTGGTGATTGTGGATCTGGTGATGCCAGAGACAAGTGGCGAAACGGCGCAAGCGAATTCAGGGCTTCAACTCCTCAAAACGTTGATGGAGAAGTATCCGCGTCTGAATATTGTGGTGCAGAGTGCTCATGTTCGGACTTTAGTTTGGCTGAAACCGTCGATCGACAATCATGAGGGCGGCTTCACAGTTGTCGATAAGAGTCAGCCGATGAAAGACTTGCTGGCAATGGTTGATTGGGCGCTGCACGAGCGGATTTATACACCCAGAGAGATCCGCAACGGGCTGCAACTCAAACCCGCTTGGATGCAGGTGTTGCAATTTGCTTTTCACGAGAGCTTGCAGGATACTGCGATCGCCAAACGGATGAATGTTTCTGAACGCACTGTGCAGTGTTACTGGAGTAAGATTCGAGATGTGCTAGATGTGTATAAGGATGATGATAAGAATCTGCGGATTCAAACGGAAGTGCGAGCTAGAGAACAAGGATTGATTGATTAGGCCTCGACCGAATACCAAATACCAAGTCCAGAACAGGCAAGATGCCTGTTCCACAAGAATTATTGGAGATGTCTATTATTGAAGCGCGATCGATGGCAAGCAGTGAAAGAGGGTGTCACGACTTGGGGACGAGGAGGGCTTCCAGGGTTGATGGTGATTGTCGCTGTGATGATGGCTAGATTGAGCGGTGCGCTTCAGTTTTGGGAGTTGGTTGCGTTCGATCGATTTCTGCGCTTGCGTCCTCCTGAGCCAATGGATGAACGGATTGTAATTGTCGGCATCACTGAGGAGGATATTCAACGCGCTAGAACTTATCCGATTCCCGATCGCGATATTGCCGATTTACTCAAACGCTTGCAGGCCTATCAACCGATCGCGATCGGGCTGGATATTGTCCGCGATATTCCGGTGGAACCGGGTAATGCTGAACTGACAGCGGTGTTTCGCAGCAGCAAGAATGCGATCGGAGTGGAGATTGCTTTGCCCGATCGCAGTGGCTTTACCGTCGCACCTCCGCCCGCGCTACCACCAGAACAAATTGGCTTTGCAGATTTCGTACTCGATGCGGATGGCTACCAGCGCCGCAGTTTATTGGGCACTGGTAGCCATCAGCAGGAATACCGTTTTTCCTTCGCGATCCGGCTGGCAGAACTCTATTTAGCAGCCCGAGGAATTGAGTTTGGTAATGGAATTCGCGATCGGGAGGCTAAGCGCTTTGGCAGCATAGAATTTACCAGAGTGCAGTCAAACTCTGGCGGATATGTGGGGGCGGATGCAGGCGGCAACCAAATTTTGCTGAATGTTCGCAGCGGGACAATGCCGTTTCGCGTGCTTTCTCTCTCGCAAATCAAATCGGGACAGGTCAACCCGGATTGGATTCGAGGCAAAATTGTGTTGATTGGGATGATGTCTTTTAGCGCGAAGGATCTGGCAAGTTCACGTGCGATCGCAGGCATCAATCCCGGACGGATTTACGGTGTGGAAATGCAAGCCCACGAAACCAGCCAGATCGTGAGTGCGGTGCTCGATCGGCGACCGTTGATTCGGGTTTGGGGGGAGGGCTGGGAAACGCTCTGGATTGCGGTCTGGGGACTCTTGGGGATGAGTTTGGGGCGATTTCTGCGATCGCCCTGGAAATTTTCGATCGGGCTCTTAATCGCCAGTATTAGCCCGATCGCGCTCTGTTACTGGCTCATTCTTTTGGGATGGTGGGTGCCGATCGTACCTGTATTGCTCGTACTCGTGTTGAATGGGGCTGGGTTGACGGCAGCGTTATTTTATCGCCACGAACAGGAACTCCGACTGCGGTTGGAGGAACGTCAATTTGCGATCGAACAAACTTTTAATGCGATTCATAGCGGGCCTTTACAAACATTAGTGGTGATTTTGAGAACAGTTGGGGAGCAAGATCCGCCGCCGCCGTTTCTACCGGAGTTGCAACGCTTGAATCAAGAATTGCGGGCAGTTTACGGCTCAGTGCAGCGAGAAGCGATCGCCGATGAACCGCATTTGCGAATGGGAAGTGCGATCGAATTAGCCCTGCAGGCTCCACTGCATGAATTGCTCTACAAAGTCTATTGCAACACGCTCGAACAAGAACTGCCTTACCTCAAAACGCTCAAGTTCAAAATAGTGCAGTTCGATCCCTTGAACACCTCGCATCTGCGGTTGGAACACAAGCGAGCACTCTGCCGCTTTCTGGAAGAAGCGCTCTGCAATGTGGGGAAACACGCGATCGAAGCTACTCGCTTGACTGTAATTTGCACTCAGGAGGGCGATCGGCAAGTGATTCGGGTGGCGGATAATGGTAGGGGGAAACCGTCTGACGCAGAAGCGCTTAGCTTGGCCCAAATCGATCGAGACAGGGAAATAACCGAAGATCCAAACCCTAAACTTCAACCTTCAGGATTAGGAACCCAGCTTGCAAAGAACTTAGCCAAACAGTTAGGCGGAGCATTTCGGCGCTACCCGAATCAACCGAAGGGGACAGTGTGCGAGTTAACCTGGTCAGCAAAACGGCGCTGGTTCTGGTAATTGGTTCCTCAGAGTTAGCATCCGAATTATTCATATCATGTCCGATCGATTAACCATAATATCCCGGTCGGGGCGGGTTTTTGAGATGGGAGATTGTGGGCAGGTATTGTGGCGAACCCTCCCCTACAAAAATCGCGGTCGCTCGACCGGACATGATATCATCTCTCTCTTCTCGAACTCTGCGTTCTCTGCGTTCTCTGCGGTTAAATCATTCCGATCCAACCGGAATTGACATCACACTTGCTATATCTTTGCACCTTCCCGCAAACGAAGCTTGCGGGCAGTCCTCTATTGTGTTTGTGTATTGTTGATTACTGTAGAAATAGTTACAGAGGGGATTGCGATGATGACTCACGGATTGAAGCGTCGAACCGTTTACTCTGCAGGCATTGCGAGTTTAATGCTGAGTGTTTCGCTCTCTCTGGCTCCTGTAGCGCTGGCAAAATACACTCCTCCTGAAAACCCTTCTAAACCGAAAGAAACCGGCACGAATACCACTCGCGGCGGCAGTTGCGAAGGTGATTCACCAGCGGTATTGACTGCCTTAGTGCCGTTTAGCCATGTGGGACAGACGATTTCCGGGCATCCGACTTTTACCTGGTTTGTACCCGATCGCACTTCTCGTCCGCTGCAATTGAGGCTGTTTGCTCGATCGGGACAACTGCTTTACAGAACCGAGATCCAGAGTCAGCCGGGAATAATGTCCGTTGCTTTGCCTTCAAATGGGCCCCAACTGTCGATCGGGCAATCCTATCAGTGGCAAGTGGTGTTGGTGTGCGATCGCAATGTTCCTTCGAGGAATGTGGTGGCGGCGGCAGAAATCCAAGTGGTTGCGCCGGATGCGTCGTTGCAGGCTCAAGTTGCGGCCGCGCAAACTCCCCAACAGCGGATCGACCTGTATGCCCAGGCAGGGCTGTGGTATGACGCGATCGCAGAAGCGCGCAAAGCCTCTGAGACTTCTCAAAACCAAGCGCCCGTGCTGGAACTGCTAGATGCTCTTGCGGGTTCGGAAGCCGAACCTTTGAAAGATTGGAGCGATCGATTGAAGCAAATAAGGGCGATCGAGCAACAGCGCCAACTTCCTCAAGCAAAACCCTAAAATTATATGAAATCTTTATCCTTAAAACTGCTTAAATCCAGCGATCGAAAAGTGCGATCGGGCTTCCTTTTTCCCCTAGCTTTTTGCGTTTTGTCTGTTGCTTTTTACATTCCTCGGCACTCTCAACTGCCGGTTGTTGCTCAGGCGATCGAGGTTAGTGAAGCAGAGGCCGATCGACTGATGGAGCAGGGGATTCAACATTATCAGACTGACCAATTTCCAGCAGCGCTGAATTCCTGGCAACAGGCACTGCAAATTTATCGCGCCCTCAAAAACCGTCCACGGGAGGGTTGGGCACTAGGCTTTTTGGGAGGTACTTACAGCGAGCTGGACAACGATGCCAAAGCCATTGAGCATTCACAGCAGTGGTTAGCTATCGCCCGCGAAATTAAAGACCGCCAACAGGAGGGTTTGGCACTGGGGATTTTGGGAGCCGCTTACCACTCTCTGGGAAACTATGCCAAAGCCATTGAGTATTCACAGCAGTGGTTAGCTATCGCCCGCGAAATTAAAAACCGCCAACAGGAGGGTGGGGCACTGGGCGATTTGGGAGCCACTTACCACTCTCTGGGCAACTATGCTAAAGCCATTGATTATATACAGCAGAGTTTAGCCATCGCACGCTCCATTAAAGACCGCGATGGGGAACGTTCAGCACTGGGCAATTTGGGAAGGGCTTACGGCTCTTTGGGCAACTCGGCCAAAGTCATTGAGTATGCACAGCAGAGTTTAGCCATCGCCCGCGAAATTAAATACCGCCGAGGAGAAAGTTCAGCACTCCACGAGCTAGGAAACGCTTACCTCAAGCTGGGCAACAATACCAAAGCCATTGAGTATGTACAGCAACAATTAGCCATCGCCCGCTCCATTAAAGACCGCGATGGGGAGGCTGCGGCACTGGACAATTTAGGAAGAGCTTACAGTTTTCTGGGCAACTCGGCCAAAGCCATTGATTATGCACAGCAGAGTTTAGCCATCTGCCGCGAAATTAAAGACCGCTTTGGGGAGGGTGCGGTACTGAACAATTTGGGAAATGCTTACCGCTATTTGGGCAACTCGGCCAAAGCCATTGATTATGGGCAGCAGAGTTTAGCGATCGCCCGCGAAATTAAAGACCGCCAAGGAGAAGGTAGAGCGCTCAACAACCTCGGAGTGTCATTCTTGGGAACTGGCAACCTAACAGAAGCTGAAAAAATGCTGATCGATGCGATTCAAGTTTGGGAATCGATGCGTCAAATGCTCGGCTCCAACGACGCGAATAAAGTCTCCATCTTTGAAGAGCAAGCTCGCACCTATCGGACTTTACAACAAGTCCGGGTGGCTCTGAATAACCCGATCGCCGCCTTAGAAATTGCCGAACGGGGACGTGCCCGCGCCTTTGTCGATCTCCTGACACAGCGCTTATCTTCAGGTTCTAGGAATCCGGCGATCGCCACTTCTGCGAACCTGGAGCAAATCGGCCAAATCGCCCAAGCACAGAACGCCACTTTGGTGCAGTATTCCATCATCTACGACGACTTTCAGATTGAGGGCAAACAAGTAGGGCGTGAATCCGCGCTCTACATCTGGGTGATTAAACCCACGGGCGAAATTACCTTCCACCAAGTTGACCTCAAACCCCTCTGGCAGAAACACAACGCCTCTCTAGCCAGCTTGATCGTTGGCCATCAAGAATTCCTGGCCGTCCGCAGTCGCAGCAGTCTTGGCTCCACCCAACCCCAACCCGACTTACCGACACTGCATCAACTGCTAATCGATCCCATTGCTAGCCTTCTCCCAAAAGATCCCAATGCCCGCGTCATTTTTATTCCCCAAGGTTCCCTATTCCAAGTACCTTTTCCCGCCCTGCAAGACTCTGGGGGCACTTATTTAATCCAGAAACACACGATTCTCACCGCCCCTTCGATTCAAGTATTGGATTTGACTCGACAGCAACGGCAGAAGTTAGTACAGAAGCAATCCAACAGCGGCCCGGCTCTAGTATTGGGCAATCCTACGATGCCTAGTGTGTCTCTTTCTCTGGGAGCTCCCAAACAGCAATTGTCTCCTCTACCAGGGGCCGAAGCTGAAGCTAGAGCGATCGCCCCTCTGCTCAATACCCAAGCGATTACAGGCGCTCAAGGGACAAAAGCCCAGATCGTCCAAAAAATGCCCCAAGCATCGATTATTCATCTCGCAACGCATGGATTGCTCGATGATCTGCGCGGATTGGGAAGTGCGATCGCCCTTGCTCCTTCTGGTAGCGATGACGGCTTATTAACCGCAGAAGAGATTTTCGACATGAAACTGCAAGCAAGCTTAGTCGTTTTGAGTGCCTGCAACACTGGAGAAGGCAGAATTACCGGGGATGGAGTAATTGGCTTGTCGCGCGCTTTGATTTCGGCCGGAGTGCCGAGTGTAATTGTTTCTTTATGGGCGGTTCCCGATGCGCCGACATCGGAATTGATGCAGTCGTTTTATCAAAATTTGCAAAATAATCCCGACAAAGCACAGGCATTGCGGCAGGCAATGTTAACTACGATGAAAACTCATCCCCTGCCGCGAAATTGGGCGGCATTTACTTTAATTGGGGAGGCAGAGTAAGTTTTTATTAATAGCGGATTGGATATCGATATTTTTATCGCGATCGGGGACTGCTGTTTAACTCTTAAATCCAGCCCCCCTTAAGAAGGGGGGGGCGGAAGCGCTCTTTAAGTCCCCCTTCTTAAGGGGGATTTAGGGGGATCTAGACTTTGCCTAAAAGCGACATTTATGTCTGTAGGACTTACGCATGGGACTCCAGAAACCGAGTTTTTTACGAAATATTTGGTTGTGACCCGCAGATTCGGTAAAAAACCCGGTTTCTTTGGTCGGAGTGCATAAATCCTGTCTGCAAGAGAACTAATGAGTTATAGTCTTCAGTCCTCTTTGAGAGGACTTGCGCTATGAGACAGGGAATTCATTTCCTGGCGGACTGTGTTCGCGATCGCGCCTCTATCTCAAAACGGATGGCAGTGAACCATCTACTCTACATATTTACATACTTTGCACTTTCCCGCAATCTATTTTGCACCCGGTACTGCATCAAGTCTGTGGGTAGAACGAATGATTTTTCCATTGGGGCTGCTTAAGATTTAACTAAATAATGAATCGACATATCGGGGTTTTAAAATTATGTTAGACATCACCACAGCCAATCCTAACGATCGCCTTTATTTCAATCAACAGCCAAACTCGCTCGTCCCATCAACATTTCCGGCTAACAGCGACTTGCTCAACCCAGGGTTCGATCCATTGAATATTCCTGGTTATAGTGCTGAATCTAGCTTGACTAATCCCGCAGCATCCAGCATCGACCAACAGACACAGATAGCAGATTTTATTGTAGCTAATGCAGACGCTGGCTTCAGTTTCCCTGCGAGCGATCGAGTTAGTGGCGATGTCGCCGATGCTCAACTCAAACCGCAGTCAGAATCGGCGAATGTAAACGCAGATCCGCTAACAGGAACCATATCTGCTTCCCAGTTGAATTTCGCCGATCCAGGTAACTCTATTTCGACAGCTCGTAATGTTGTTGGCGTTCAGAATGGTAGCATCAACTTAACTGATTTTGTGGGCATAGGCGATCGGGATGATTTCTACCGATTCGATCTCAACACTAAAAGCAATTTTAACCTGCGTCTCGATGGTATGACAAGGGATGCTGACGTAAGGTTAATTCAAGATAGAAACGGCAACGGTATATTTGATTTGGGGGAAACTATTGACTACTCTCTTGAGAGCAACACCATCCCCGATGTCATTAATGTATCCAATCTGGCTCCAGGAACATACTATGTCCAAGTTTATAGCTTCTTAAACAACTCTACTAATTACAACCTGAATCTTTCTGCAACCTCTATTCCTGAACTAAATATTCCCACACCTAGCGGCCCTTTTAATAGTAATTACGGCTACGGTTTGGTGAATGCAAATGCAGCAGTTTCCAGCACTTTGAACAGCTCAAGTCCTTTCCCTGCTCTTCCAAATTTGGGCGGGACTAATTGGGCGCTTGATGTGATAAATGCACCGGAAGTTTGGAATCAGAATATTACAGGAAACGGGATAGTTGTAGCTGTCGTAGATACTGGTGTTGACTACACCCATCCTGACTTGGATGACAATATTTGGCGGAACCCTGGTGAAATTGCTGGAAACGGCATCGATGACGATCGCAACGGATATATTGATGATATTCGGGGTTGGGATGTTGTGGCTGGCGACAACAACCCAATGGATATGAGTTTCAACGGTCACGGGACTCACATAGCAGGTGCGATCGCGGCGGAACGAAATGATTTTGGCATCACAGGAGTTGCGCCCAATGCTAAGATTATGCCTGTCAGAGTGTTGCCTTTCTTTGGTAGCGGCTCGGTGCATAATATTGCTGCTGGAATTCGCTATGCTGCTGATAATGGAGCAAATGTAATTAACCTCAGCTTGGGAAACGAGTTTGTCCCTTCCAGCGTAGTAAATAACGCAATTCAGTATGCAAATAACAAAGGCTCTGTTGTGGTTATGGCAGCCGGAAACTCAGGTGTTGACCAACCAGATTATCCCGCTCGTAATGCCGATAGCTTGGGAATTGCAGTGGGCAGCATTGATGTAAGAGGCCGCATGGCTGATAGCTCTAACCGGGCGGGTTCCAGACCTTTAGATTACTTAGTTGCTCCGGGAGTAGAGATAGTTTCTACCACTCCTGATGAGGATTATGAACTCAGAAGTGGCACGTCTTTTGCAACGCCACACGTAGCTGGTGTAGCGGCTTTAGTTTTGAATGCTAATCCGACTTTAACTCCGGCTCAAGTTGAGTACATTTTGACGACAACAGCTAATCGAAATGGGTTGACAGGATAGCATTCCAAATCCCCACTTAAGTCCTGCGGACATTAATAGAGCATATTTAGCAGACGGCTCTGGATATGAACGCTCCAAACACGCCAGGTTTTGAGGTTGGATTTGACTATGCCAGTGGATAATGGTTTGATTCAAACCGATCGCCCGATCGCTAAAATAGTCGTCTAATTCAGATTAGAGTTCCCATCCCTGCGGCGAGATTGGGGAGGCAGAGTAAGCTTCTATGAAGGTCGATCGCCTGTGGCAGATTGAGGCGATCGCACGACGAGGGCAGAAAGAGCGATCGGGCTAATTCTCTAAATTCCAACTCTAGAATCCTATGCTGTATTCCCCATTTAAGCGACTCAAATTAACCCACTCTAGGCTCACTCATGTTTTCCTAGCTTCCATTTCCCTGTTCCTGCTTGCCACTATGTCCCTATTAAATACTCCTGACTCTCTCTCCCCAGCGATCGCTCAAACTACCGATGCTCGTCAAGCAGAGGCCGATCGGCTAATACAACAGGGCAACCAACAATATGATACTCGCCAAGTCCAAGCAGCGCTGAATTCCTGGCAACAGGCACTGCAAATTTATCGCGCCCTCAAAAACCGCCAAGGTGAGGGTACGGCACTGGGCAGTTTGGGAGTCGCTTACATCAATCTGGGCAACAATGCCAAAGCCATCGAGTATATGGAGCAGAGTTTAGCCATCTCCCGCGAAATTCAAGACCGTCTTGGGGAAGGGAATGCACTGGCCAATTTAGGACTCGCTTACCACTCTCTGAACAACTATGCCAAAGCCATTGAGTATTCACAGCAGTGGTTAGCGAGCGCCCGCGAAATTAAAAGCCGCCAAAGGGAGGGTAATGCACTGCGTATTTTGGGAACCTCTTACCACTATCTGAACAACTATGCCAAAGCCATTGAGTATTTGCAGCAGTGGTTAGCCATCGCCCGTGAAGTTAAAGACCGCCGAGCAGAAGGTTCAGCACTGGGCAATTTGGGAATCGCTTATTTGGATCTGGGCAACTATGCCAAAGCCATTGAGTATTTGCAGCAGTGGTTAGCCATCGCCCGTGAAGTTAAAGACCGCCGAGCAGAAGGTTCAGCACTGACGAATTTGGGAGTCGCTTACCGCTATCTGGGCAACTATGCCAAAGCCATTGAGTATTCACAGCAGAGTTTACCCATCGCTGATGAAGTTAAAGACCGTCGAGGAGAAGGTGCAGCATTAGGCAATGTGGGACTGGCTTACGGCTTTCTGGGCAACTGGGCCAAAGCCATTAAGTATGGACAGCAGACTTTAGCGATCGCCCGCGAAATTAAAGACCTCCACCAAGAGGGCTCAGCACTCGGCAGTTTGGGAATCACTTACATCTATCTGCGCGACTATGCTACAGCCCTTGAGTATTTACAGCAGTGGTTAGCCACCGCCCGCGAAATTAAAGACCGCCGAGGGGAAGGTGGGGCACTGAGCAATTTGGGAATCGTTTACGTGAACCTGGGAAACTCGGCCACAGCCATTGAGTATTCACAGCAGAGTTTAGCGATCGCCCGCGAAATGAAAGACCGCCAAAGTGAAGCTAGGACACTGGGCAATTTGGGAGCCGCTTACGGCTTTCTGGGCAACTGGGCCAAAGCCATTGAGTATGCACAGCAGACTTTAGCGATCGCCCGCGAAATGAAAGACCGCCAAAGTGAAGGTGGGGCGCTCAACAACCTCGGATTGGCGTTCTTTAAGGTTGGCAACCTAGCAGAATCTGAAAAAATGCTCGTTAATGGAATTCAAGTTTGGGAATCAATGCGACAAATGCTCGGTTCCAACGACGCGAATAAAGTCTCCATCTTTGAAGAACAAGCTCGCACCTATAAACTTCTACAACAAGTTCGAGTGGCTCAAAATAACTCGATCGCAGCGTTAGAAATTGCCGAACGGGGACGTGCTCGTGCCTTTGTCGATTTACTCACACAACGCTTATCCTCTGGTGATGCCAATTCGGTCATCACCACTGCTCCCAACCAGGAGCAAATTCGCCAAATCGCCCAAGCACAGAATGCCACTTTGGTGCAGTATTCCATCATCGACAAGGAGTTTGAGATTCAGGGCAAACAAGTAGGGCGAGAATCGGCGCTCTACATTTGGGTAATTCAACCCACGGGCGAAATCACGTTCCGCGAAGTTGACCTCAAACCCCTTTGGCAAAAACACAACGCCTCCCTAACCAGCTTAATCGTTGGCAATCAAGAATTCCTGGCTGTTCGCAGTCGCAGCAGCGCTGGTTTTGCTCAACCCCAACCCGACTTACCGACACTGCATCAACTGCTGATCGATCCCATTGCCAGTCTTCTACCCAAAGACCCCAATGCCCGCATCATTTTCATTCCTCAACGATCGCTTTTCCAGGTGCCTTTTCCCGCCCTGCAAGATGCCAACGGCACTTACTTAATCGAAAAACACACTATTCTCACCGCCCCTTCGATTCAAGTATTAGATTTAACCCGACAGCAACGACAGAAGTTAGCACAGAAGCAATCCAACAGCGGCCCGGCTCTAGTATTGGGCAATCCCACCATGCCTAGTGTGTCTGCCTATCTGGGAGCTCCCAAACAGCAATTGTCTCCTCTACCTGGGGCTGAAGCGGAAGCTAGAGCGATCGCCCCTCTACTCAATACCCAAGCTATCTTAGGCGCACAAGGCACAAAAGCTGCGATCGTCCAAAAAATGCCTCAAGCATCAATTATCCACCTCGCAACGCATGGATTGCTCGATAACCTGAACGGATTGGCAAGTGCGATCGCCCTTGCTCCTTCTGGTAGCGATGACGGCTTATTAACCGCAGAAGAGATTTTTGACATGAAACTGCAAGCAAACTTAGTCGTTTTGAGTGCCTGCAACACTGGAGAAGGCAGGATTACCGGGGATGGAGTGATTGGTTTGTCGCGCGCTTTGATTTCGGCCGGAGTGCCGAGTGTGATAGTTTCTTTATGGGCGGTTCCCGATGCGCCGACATCGGAATTGATGCAGTCGTTTTATCAAAATTTGCAAAATAATCCCGACAAAGCACAGGCACTTCGGCAGGCAATGTTAACTACGATGAAAACTCATCCCCTGCCGCGAAATTGGGCGGCATTTACTCTGATTGGGGAGGCAGAGTAAGGACGATCGCGACAAGCAGATTACAGAGTACGATCGCAATAAGCTGTTCGACATCTAAATTGCATTTTTTGTGCGGGCTTTCTGGCCCAACCCCTACTCCCCACAAGAACTTGACCAAATTTTCACTGTGCAGTTTAAATGCACAACAGCTTACTAACCCTTACCGCGAAACTGGCGGCTGCAAAACTTCAGCCTCCTTTGCTATTTCCATTTCCTCCAAAACCTCCTCTAAAACCGCAGCAGGAATCGGCACTTCTTCAACTACCTGATGCTTTTCCAAAGTCAAGCGAGACTGCGACGAACCAGCCAATTTTTTCAGCAATTTCGGTGTCGGATCGTACAGCAAATAAATAATTCGATCGCCTGCTTGCCAAATCTGAGTCGCCGACACTACTTGCAAGTACCCTTGCCTTTCCAGCAGCAGCGGCGCCAACTCCCCAGCTTTAACCAAAGCTTGCAAGTGAGCAATCTGAAACTGCAATCCCTCTGTTTTTAACTCAGTTTCCCCCAATTTCACTTCGCCGTCGCTCAAATATTCGTTCCAATCCTTCAGCGACAAATCGGAGACAAAAGCTTGATTGATTTTAGTCGGATTTGCAGGCGTATTTGCTTGCGGATCTTTGGGAAATATTGCCAAAACCCTCGGCGGTGCAAACTCCTCGGATGCTCGCTGAGCTAACACTAAGTTTACCTCGCCGTTGTTAGTCATTGCCAAAAAAGTTCCCATCGATTCCAGTCCGGCTTCTTCTAAAACGCTGTGGTCGAGAGCACTGCTCAAAAACACCCGCAAACCCTCTCGTTCTGCTTGTTCGCAAGCTTCGGGATTTGTGTCGATAATTGCCACAGATTCTCCGCGTTCTTGAAACAAGCGAGCAATTAATCTGCTCAAAGGATTTGACCCCACAATTGCAGCACCGGTTGCCGATTTTGAGGTGATGCCCAAAAGTTGAGCGATCCGTCCGGCCGTTAGTCCCTGGACGAAAACTGTCATAATAATTGTTAGGAAAACTAAGGCTTTAATCGAGTCGCCGCCGTTGATTCCCCGCTGGGTGAGCAAAATTGCAAATAAAGATGCGATCGACGCTGAGACAATTCCCCTCGGCGCTACCCAACAAACAAATAATTTCTGCCGCCAATTCAGTCCGCTGTTCCAAGTACACAACCAAACATTGATCGGCCGCACTACCCACATTAAAGCTAAAACTGTAAACAAACTTCCCCAACCGAGGGCGACCACACTAGCGAGGGATAAATCGGCCGCCAGCAGCACGAACAGCATGGAAATAGCCAGGACTGTGAGTTGACCTTTAAACCTCCTCAGCAGCCTTTCTTCCGGCACAGCAGCGGCTTTGAGGACGATGCCGGATACCACAGTTGCCATCAGTCCCGATTCGCTGCGGATTTCTTCTGCTAAGCCGAAAAATCCCCACAAACTGGCTAAAACTACTAAGTTTTTGAGGTCTTCTGAGAGAAATTGCGATCGCTTGAGAATGAATCCCAGCAGCCAGCCTCCCGCCACCCCGATGACTGTGCCAACTAACAGTCGCACGATTAAATCTCGGAACAAAACCAGCAAATCAGCATTGCCGTTCAAAATAATATTCAGCACCAATACTGCCAGAATTGCCCCGACAGGATCGATTAAAACGCCTTCTGCTTCTAGCAAGGCGGCAACTTTTTTGTCAACGGATACTTGTTTGAGCAAAGGGCCGATTACTGTCGGGCCTGTGACGACTACTAGAGAAGCATACAAAAATGCGATCGGCCAGGGAAATTCCCCCAACCAGTGTGCGGCCATTCCGCCGCCTATTAGGGTAATTAAAGTGCCTACGGTAACTAAATTGCGGATGCTGCCGGAAAGTTTGCCCAAATCTCGCAATTCCAAATTCAAGCCGCCTTCAAACAGAATTAAAGCTACGCAAAGGGATACCATAACTTCCAAACCGCTTCCCAGCAGATTCGGGTGCAGCACTCCCAAGCAGTCTGGGCCGGCTAAAATGCCAAACAACAGCAAAAAGACGATCGCCGGAACTTTCAGATAGGCGGCGAGAACTTGAGCGCTGATGCCACAGATGACGGTCATGACCATCAACTGGGTGATGTTAAAGGGGATTTCCATAGATATAATTGTTACAGGCTGCCCGCTGGGTTTTAAATGTTCGATCGCGGGTAATTGGAGTGCAGGCGCTATTTTCGGCCCAGCTTACAAACTCGGCACGGCCCTGGATTTTTCCCAATAAGATTAAAAAACCTTGATAGTCGCTATAACTTTATCAGATAATTCTCTTGGCGTCAAAGATGCGAGTAAGCTGTAGCTAAGCCGGAGATTGTCTGTTATGTTCGAGAGTCCAACGGGATACGGGTACAGAGGGAGAGGATTTGACGAATTTTGATGGGGAGTCAATCGATTTTAGATTTTAGATTTTAGATTTTAGATTTTAGATTTTAGATTTTAGATTTTAGATTTTAGATTTTAGATTTTAGATTTTA
>NZ_JAUBRP010000018.1:57375-73643 GCF_036701935.1 Microcoleus sp. M2_D5
GAGGCGACCCCACGGATCAATGCGGGGGCAATAAGTGATTTTCGATTTTCGATTTGGGATTGATTCCACGGATAAATCACGTGGCGGGTACCACCTTTGAAATTCGTGGTCAGGTGCGGATCTTGTCAGGGCAAGTCCGATCGCTGCAACCAGTGGCGTCAATACGCTCTAAACTGGATTCAGGAAGGCGCGCAGCACAGGTTTAGGAGGGTCATCAGTGACAGAAAAAAGTTATCAATCGTCTTCTCTACCAACCTACGCGCGAAAAGAACTGCGGGAATTAGTTCGATCGCAGTTAAGGGCCCTGTTGGAAGAAGGAGACTTTAAAGGAGCAAAAGCGATTTTGCACCCGGTGCAGGAAGCAGACATAGCTGAAGCTATCGAAGGCCTGCCAGAAACCATGCAAGTAATAGCTTTCCGCTTGCTTTCCAAAGACGAAGCAATCGCAGTCTACGAATATCTCGACTCCAGCGTTCAGCAGTCCCTCTGCGAAAAATTCAAACGCCAAGAAGTCATTGACATTGTAGACAAAATGTCCCCGGACGATCGAGCTAAACTCTTTGACGAACTGCCGGCAATATTAGTCCGTCGCCTGTTGGGTGAATTGAGCCCGACGGAACGGGAAGCTACGGCTCAACTTTTGGGTTACGAAGCCAGTACCGCCGGTCGGATCATGACCCCGGAATACATTTCTCTCAAAGAAAGCTTTACCGTCGCCCAAGCTTTAGACCGAATTCGCTCTTTGGCTAAAACTACCGAAACAATTTATTCTCTTTACGTCACCGACGCCGGACGCAGCTTGACAGGTATTTTATCCCTGCGGGATTTAGTCACTTCGCCCCTCGACAAAACCGTCGGCGAAATTATGACCCGCGACGTAGTTTCTGTTCAAACAGGAACTGACCAGGAAGAAGTAGCTAGGCTGATCCAGCGTTACGATTTTTTAGCTGTGCCCGTTGTAGACCGCGAACAGCGTTTGGTCGGCATCATTACAGTTGACGATGCGATCGACATTTTAGAACAAGAAGCAGCCAAAGATATTTATACCTTGGGCGGCGTCCAATCCGGCGGCGACAATTATTTTCAGACCGATTTAATTACCGTTGCCCGGAAAAGAGTCGTGTGGCTGTTTGTTCTGCTTTTAACTAATACTGTCACCGGCGCAATTATTAGAGCTCAAGAAGATGTTTTGAACCAAGTAGTCGCCCTAGCAGCTTTTATTCCCCTGCTGACGGGCACTGGAGGCAATGTCGGAGCTCAGTCCTCAACAGTTGTAATTCGCGGTTTGAACACTGATGAAATTACAGCAATGGGGCCGTTTCAAGTAATTGTTCGCGAGGGGATGGCGGGAGCGCTACTAGGAGCTATATTGGGGACTGTAGCGACGGGCTGGGCTTATACTCTGCAAGGGAGTTTAGCAGTGGCACTGGCGGTGGGAGTGAGTTTGTTTGCGATCGCAATTTTAGCTTCTATTGCCGGTTCAGCTCTGCCGTTTCTATTTCGTTCTTTGGGTTTAGACCCCGCTTTAATGTCTGCTCCTTTTATTACCACCGCAGTTGATGTCCTCGGGGTCTTGATTTATTTCACTTTAGCTCGAGTAATTTTGCAGATTTAATATATTTAATTAGATGGCTGTGAATAAAAAACTTAATCTGTTTTTCACCACTGCTAAATTCTGGGGATACGTGCGATTACATACCGGATATCTGCACTCGCGCGTACTTTATTTTTATCCGCATACTTGCACCAGTTGAAAAAAAGAATGCAACTATAGGCCTGTACTCCCAACACCGAACTTCCTCATTCATTCCCAATCTAAAATCTAAAATCTAAAATCTAAAATCTAAAATGGTATTAGCCTATGTCATCACCCAATTCACCCACCAAAATCCAAAATCCCACGTCGAGCAATTTGTTAGAAACTGCTGAAGTGGTTTTTATTGCTGCCTCTGCTGTAGGATTGGCTGCTAGTTTGGTTTGGGAACAGAGCGTTTATGCTCAAGTACCTGTAGTGATTTCGTTGGTGTTGAATTTTGTGAACCGGCAGAAGCTGCACAAGCAAGTTAAAGCAAGTACGGCGGCCGCGTTCGATCGCGTAAATCAACAAGCAGCTACTACCGATCGCGCGATCGAGCAATTGCAACTTGCTGTAAATGCTTTAGACGAAGCTCTTTCTCAAACATCTCGCGAAAATCTCAATGTTGGGCCTGGAGAAAACGTACACTCTCTAATTTCAGCAATTGAGAACCTGCGCCAGCGGCTAATAATTTTAGAAAAAACTATTAAAATGATTCAAAGCGAGATCGAACTCACCAGCCGCCAATTCAAACAGCGACCGGAATTGCAACAAGTCGAAACTTTGACCACAATAATTCTGGACTTGCAGCAGTTTATCAACGAACTGCCGCAGTGGGGCAATTTGCAGCAGCGGCAGCTAACAGAACTTCAGCAAAAAGTAGACAATGCTTTAGCGGAACTCTCAGAAGAAATTGCTGTGATTCCCAACCGCGTGCAAGAGGCGCTAGCTAGTCAAGGTGGAGGAATTAACCCACTGTTGGTTTCTGGTTTGAATGCCGAGCAAAAGAATGGTTATCGACCTAAAACCCAGAATGAGAAAATTCGCCAGAAATATCCCAGAGCTTATGTCAAGTGGAGTCAGGATGAAGACGAAAATTTGAAGAAAGAATATGCTAGCGGTCAACAAATTGACGAATTAGCTCAGAGATTTCAGCGACAGCCTAGTGCGATTCGTTCGCGCTTACAAAAATTAGGATTGATGGAATAATGGGAATGGTATAAGCTGTTGCGGCATTTAAATTATATGTCAAACAACAATCAAACTCTTGTGGGGAGTAGGGTTGGGCTTCTAGCCCGCCCCGAATATACAAATTAAATGCGCGACAGCTTAGGAATGAGAATTAAATAACTTCCACAAGTTTGTGGGACGGGCTCTTAGGCCCATCCCACAATAAACATGAAAAGTGGATTTTATTTAATTCTCATTCCTAAGTTATTTAATTCGCGCTCCTTAGACAAAAATGAGTAAATCTAAAATCTAAAATCTAAAATCGGCAATAACAAAACGATCGCCCTTTTTTTTCAAAAGAGCGATCGCTTTGTTTCTGTATTCAGTACCGGCTGCTAACAGCGGGCCACTAACATTACATCTCAAGGCTTTTTAGCCTGGGTCTACCTCATTTTAGAAATCTTGGGGTAACAAAGAACTTAAACGCTCCAACAAAGGATCGGAATTCCGAGGAGGAGCAACTTCAGCATCAGGCACTACATTATCATCCGCCACAGAGTCAGACTCAATCGGGCCAGGCTCTACTACTTTTGAAACTGGGGCAAAAGAAACTTGAGCAAACTTACTGTTAACACTCCCCTGCAACTGATCCAACTGCGCGCTGAGTTGACTCAGTTGATGTTCCAGTCCCTCCAAACGGCTTAATTCCTCTGCCGAAACATTGTGCTCAAACTCAGCAAATTTCACCACAAGTTCAGCAATACGCTGTTCCAACCGCTGAAAGTTCTGTGTAGAGCTAGCAGACTCAGATACAGACAAAAACTGCCACAAAGCTTGCTTGCAGAGATTGCTGAAAGTCTGATATTTCGTGAAAGCCAACTCTTTTTCAATAGCGGCCAGCAAAGTTTGATCCGCAGCATCTTCCGTAAACGCCACCGAGAAATTCGCCTTATTTTTTGCCCACAGTGCCATAGGGTTCAAGCCTTAATGCGTTACTTTATCGTGGCTAGCTGAGCCTCAGCATAAATAAACTGTCCCAAAGCATTAGCTTTCCGGGAAGGCTGAGCCAAGTGAGCCTTAAGATTGGCGTCTTTAAGCAAAGGTTGCAAAACCTCCCAGAAAAACTCGCCGCCGCCGCCAGTCAGAACCACATCCGTCACACGTTCGGGCAGCCACTGCACCAAACGTTCGGACAGTTCGTTAGCGAAAGCCTCCCGCAAGTCCTTAATAATTGGATCTAAATTAGTCGGCTTAGTCGCTCCTCTGGGACGGTAGAAACGCTGGCCCTCGGGTTTATTCACTGCTTCCAGTAAAGACAGAGATTGAGGGTCTGCTCCCGGAATCTTTGAGGCAACTTGTTCGTAGAACTTGTTCATTGCGAAGGAATCGCTCTTTGAAGCCGCCCGGGCGAACCGGAAACGATCGACCATTAACAAATCGGTAGTTTGGTGTCCGATATCAACAACAGCCACCGACAGTTCCGGCAACTCCGGCGTAAACTCCTTGTTATCTTGAGCCTCGCACCAAATCAGGCTGCCGAACCCTTCCGGCATCACCCAAACGTGACTGATGTTAATATCCACACGCTCGCCCCGGTACACCACAACGTGGGGAGAGCGCAGTTGGCTGATAATCTCTTCCTTTTCCTTCTCAAACTGATCCTGCGAATAAAACGGCAAACCCAGCACAACTGCTATTTCGCCTTTCATCTGGAAATATCCAGCACAGGAAAAGACCTTAACCAAAGCATCTACTACTTTCGACTGGTCAGCGCCACCGAGATTAGCGCCAAAATCTGCTGCCAATTGACCGATAGCGTAACCCCTGCCCTGGTACTCCAGCCACATATCCAACAGAGGGTCTGTTGCTTTGGACTCAAAGCTGCCACCCCGCACCTTTTCCACGGGCATAGCAGCCACGTTGGCAGGGATGAAAACAACACTACTAGGGTTGCGACTCACGCAAGCTTTAGTTGCCGTCCGACCCAAATCAGCACTAATAATCGATTTGTTAGAAGCGACTTTAGTCTGCTGGGTCAGCATAGCCGAATTAGGAACAAGCTGTCTAGTTGTCATTGAAATGTGTTACCTCACTGAGCCTCACCATTATCATGCCTTATCCCTTGACACTGCCACGCTTAAAGACAGTGGGTGAAAGCGGCGATTCTTCTAACTCTACCTAGATCGGTATCGAAATCAGCACCAAACATTATATTCGGGACGATCGCCCTTAATGGATTTTAGATTTTAGATTTTAGATTTTAGATTTTAGAGGCGACAACAGGGGCCGCAGTCTGGGGGCTTGTACCCTGGATGGTTTCGGTCGAGGAGTATTCTCGATCGATCGCGGCAATACGGCCTGTTGCCTGAGAGTGCATTGTTAAGTTAAATTTAGTTAAGATTCTGAGTGTAAACTTTTGTCGCACTTCTCCGACACCGCGATCTTACCCGATCTGTCCCCAATTCAAGGCATCCGCATTTATGAAAATTTCTTGGCGAACTATACTACTTTGGACTTTACCCGCCTTAGTCATCGGCTTTTTCTTGTGGCAGGGGGCCTTTGCCCCATCCCCGGCAGAAATGAGCAAGAACACCGCCAGCACCCGCCTGAGCTACGGTCGATTCTTAGATTACTTAAACGCCGGTCGAGTGACCAGCGTTGACCTTTACGACGGAGGTCGGACGGCTATTGTCCTAGCAGTCGATCCCGAACTGGACAATCACGAGCAGCGGTGGCGGGTAGACTTGCCCTCAAATGCCCCGGAACTGGTTTCTAGGCTCAGAGACTCCAAAATCAGCTTCGACACTCACCCACTACGCAACGACGGTGCTGTCTGGGGACTTTTAGGCAATCTAGTATTTCCCCTCTTGTTAGTAGGAGGGCTGTTTTTCCTTTTCCGCCGCGGTGGCAACGTTCCCGGCGGCCCGGGCCAAGCCATGAATTTTGGCAAGTCCAAAGCTCGCTTTCAAATGGAAGCTAAAACAGGCGTACTGTTCGACGACGTAGCAGGCGTTGAGGAAGCCAAAGAAGAACTACAAGAAGTAGTGACATTCCTCAAAAAACCCGAACGCTTCACCGCAGTCGGGGCGAAGATTCCCAAAGGCGTGCTGCTAGTGGGCCCTCCCGGAACCGGTAAAACCCTGCTGGCAAAAGCGATCGCAGGCGAAGCCGGCGTGCCCTTTTTCAGCATCTCCGGTTCGGAATTTGTGGAAATGTTCGTCGGTGTCGGCGCTTCCCGCGTTCGGGACTTGTTCAAGAAAGCTAAAGAAAATGCTCCTTGCATCATCTTTATCGATGAAATCGATGCAGTGGGCCGCCAGCGCGGCGCAGGTATCGGCGGCGGTAACGACGAACGGGAACAAACCCTGAACCAGTTGCTGACCGAAATGGACGGTTTTGAGGGCAATACTGGCATTATCAT
This sequence comes from Microcoleus sp. M2_D5, assembly GCF_036701935.1. NCBI lineage: Bacteria > Bacillati > Cyanobacteriota > Cyanophyceae > Oscillatoriales > Microcoleaceae > Microcoleus > Microcoleus sp. M2_D5. The sequence goes on from NZ_JAUBRP010000018.1 coordinate 63,543, forward strand.
CATTGCTGCCACGAACCGCCCCGACGTGCTCGACTCAGCGCTGCTGCGTCCGGGACGTTTTGACCGCCAAGTTACCGTAGATACGCCGGATATCAAAGGCCGCTTGGAAATTTTGGAAGTTCACGCGCGCAACAAGAAGCTGTCTGCAGAGATTTCTTTGGACGCCATCGCCCGCCGCACTCCTGGTTTTACCGGCGCTGATTTGGCTAACTTGCTCAACGAAGCTGCGATTTTAACCGCCCGCCGCCGCAAAGAAGCGATTACGATGCTCGAAATTGACGATGCAGTCGATCGCGTGGTAGCAGGTATGGAAGGCACTCCTTTGGTGGACAGCAAGAGCAAGCGCTTGATTGCATACCACGAAATCGGCCACGCGATCGTCGGTACAATCATTCAAGCCCACGATCCAGTTCAAAAAGTTACCTTAGTTCCTCGCGGACAGGCCCGGGGCTTGACTTGGTTCATGCCCAGCGAAGACCAAGGTTTGATTTCCCGATCGCAAATTTTAGCCCGGATTAGCGGTGCCTTGGGCGGCCGCGCAGCCGAAGAAGTAGTTTTCGGCGATGCCGAAGTAACCACCGGTGCCGGTAACGACTTGCAGCAAGTCAGCGGTATGGCGCGCCAAATGGTGACTCGCTACGGGATGTCTACCTTGGGCCCGATCGCCCTGGAAGCCCAGCAAAGCGAAATTTTCCTCGGCCGCGACTACACAGCGCGATCGGAATATTCCGAAGAAATAGCCTCTCGGATTGACGGACAAGTTCGAGCAATTGTCGATCACTGCTACGACGACGCCCGCCGAATTATTCGCGAAAATCGCACCGTGATCGATCGCTTAGTCGATTTGTTGATTGAAAAAGAAACTATCGACGGCGAAGAGTTGCGCCTAATCGTCTCTGAATACACTTTTGTTCCTGAAAAAGAACAATACGTTCCTCAGCTTTAATACTTGTTTGAACATTACGGACACGGCATTGCCGTGTCTTTAAAAAGTAGGGACGCAAGACTATTGCCACGTCCCTACTTTTTTATTAAACTGTCAATAATATTAAACCGCCCCTAAACGCCAATTAACGCAGATGAATACTACATTGGCCCTACATACTAAGAATTTGTCATTTTTTTTTATAGCAGCTTTTATTTGTGTTGGTGTCAATACTTTGAGCGCCCGCGCCGAAAAATCAAGATGTTTTGTAGATATTTGTATCGACTCCAGCAGCGTTGAATTAAGCAAATCCGATATTCCCGGTGCTCCCTCTTATCCAGTCAGAACTATTTTAGTAAGTCAACAGTTTAGTAACGATAAATTGTTGGCGCAAATGGAAGTTGACTGCCAGCAACGACAGTTGAGAACTGTCAGAGTTAGCCAAGATGGCGAAAATTGGTCGAATTTCTCTCCGAAATGGACTTTAGTCGATGGTCACTCATCTTTGTCTCGGCTGGTTGACTATACTTGTAAATTGGCGATCGCAGAACAAGAGAATAAATAAGTAGACCCAGAAAAAAACCGAGCACCTATATCTTCAGCCCTTGCCCCTTGCGGGTGCAAGTTTGACAGCGCTTGAAACCGCCGAGTGTTAATATTACACTCAATCTACAATCTAAAATCTAAAATCTAAAATCTAAAATCGGATGACCAACCCCACCGAATATCAGCAAAGACGCGAACAGTTAATGGCCAAAATTGGCAGCGGGACGGCGATATTTCGCAGCGCCCCCGCAGCCGTCATGCACAACGATGTAGAATACGCCTACCGACAAGATAGCGATTTTTTCTACTTAACCGGTTTCAACGAAGCTGCAGCGGTAGCAGTGCTCGCGCCGCACCACGAAGAACACAAATTTGTGTTGTTTGTGCAGCCAAAAGACTTGGAAAAAGAAACTTGGCACGGTTATCGCGCCGGAGTAGAAGGGGCTAAGGAATTGTACGGCGCGGATGAAGCTTTCCCGATTAATGAACTTGCGGAAAAATTGCCGAAATATTTAGAAAAAGCCGATCGCATATATTATCACTTCGGGCGCGATCGTACTTTCGACCAAACAGTCCTCAATCACTGGCAGCGCTTGATGGCAACCTACCCGAAACGCGGCACGGGCCCGACAGCAGTCGAAGATTCCAACATCATTTTACACCCAATGCGGCTGGTGAAAAGCGAAACTGAATTAGCATTAATGCGAAAAGCCGCTAATATCTCAGTTGCAGCGCACAACCGCGCCCGAGAATTCGCCAAACCGGGCAGATACGAATATGAAATTCAAGCTGAAATAGAACATACTTTTGGCTTAAATGGCTGCACTCCCGCTTACCCTTCAATTGTTGCATCCGGCTACAATTCCTGCGTCCTCCACTACATCGAAAACAACCGCAAAATGCAGGAAAACGATCTGTTGCTAATAGATGCCGGTTGTGCTTGCGGCTACTACAACGCCGATATTACTCGCACCTTTCCTGTTAGCGGCAAATTTACAACTGAACAACAGATAATTTATGACTTAGTTTTGCAAGCACAATTGCAGGCAATTAGTCAAGTATATCCGGGAAATCCTTACAGCAAAATTCACGAAACAGCGGTGCGCGTTTTGGTGGAAGGTTTAATGGATTTAAAACTTTTGGTGGGCGACATTGAAGAGATAATTAAAGAAGAGAAATACAAGCCATTTTATATGCACCGCACCGGTCATTGGCTGGGATTGGACGTGCACGATGTCGGGGTTTATCAGTACGGCGAAAATTCGCAAGTTTTGCAGCCCGGACAAGTGCTGACGGTGGAACCGGGGATTTATATTTCTCCTTATATTAAACCCGTTGAAGGACAGCCGGAGGTTCCTGAAAAATGGCGCGGTATTGGCGTGAGAATTGAAGATGATGTTTTGGTGACACTTGAGGGGCATGAAGTCTTGACGGCGGGAGTTCCTAAATAATTGTTGACTGTTGACTGTTGACTGTTTGAACAATACCGATGCAACCGGAAAGGATATAATACAGGTTTTTGGTAGGGTGCGTCGCTTGCCCGATCTTGGATAAAACTTGCAGTATGAAAGTAGGGTGCGTCGCCACGAATAATTCTTGGCCCAAGCCCTGATTAAACGAGCGACGCACCATACCCTTGATAAGGATCGCGAATTAAATAACTTACAATTTTAATTGTTATTGTGGGATGGGCCTGAAAGCCCGTCATGAGTGGAAGGGCTTTCAGGCCCATCCCACTTTCAAGAGTGGAAGTTATTTAATTTTCATTCCTAATGGGGATGACGTTCCCCGGATTTGCTATAAGTTGGCAGTAAAGGCTTGAGCTTTGTTAGTATTGGCTTGAAAAAGCTCAAGCCTTTACTGCTAAACCTAGAGCAATTATGTGTATTGATCCTACCAAGATCGATCGACCTTTGGAAACCTGCGAAGCATTAGTAGCAGAGCAAAAAGCAAAAATTCGGCAACTTGAAGAGGATTTGCAGCAGCAGAGAGAATTGTGCCTGCAATTAGAAGCACAACTCAAAGCAGTCGAGAATGCCAGCTTTTCGGGTTCCGTAACTGAATGTGATATCACCAACAAGGATGGCATTCAGTTAATCGCATATCTGGAAAAAAGCCAGGAAATGTACCGAACTCTCATCAAACATTATCCGAATGGCTCGGTGTTTTTGTTCGATCGCGATTTGCGCTATACTCTGGTTGACGGTCAAGGTTTGGCAGCAATTGGTTTGTCCAAAGAACAGTTGGAAGGCAAAACGTTGTGGGAAGTATCCCCACCTGAAGATTTGCCACTTTTTGAGACTAAATATCGCGCGGCTTTGGCAGGAGAAGAGAATACTTTTGAATATAAATACCGCGATCGCGTTTATTCAACAACAATTGCTCCCGTCAAAAATGACCGCGAAGAAATTTTTGCCGGCATGGTAGTTACTCAAGATATCACCGAAAAAAAACAGGCAGAAATAGCGCTGCAAGAAATCAAAAATCAGCTAAAAATTAAATATCAAAAGCGCACTGAAGACTTAAAAACAGCCAACAGTCAATTGCGGGAAGAAATTATCTGTCGCTGGCAGGCAGAAGAAGCTCTGCGAGAAAGCCAGGAACAGCTAGAATTGTTTTTCTCTCAATCTTTAGAGGGCTTTTTCTTTATGATGCTGGACGAACCAGTGCAGTGGGATAATACCGTTGACAAAGGAAAAGTTTTAGATTACGTATTTGCTAACGGGCGGGTAACGAAGGCAAACGATGCTTTGATAGCTCAATACGGAGCTACTAGGGAAGAGTTTATTGGTCGGACGATTGGCTCTGTATTGTCGCACAACATGACTGACGGCCCAGAGGTAATCAGGCAATTGTTTGATGCTGGCAGAATTCACATCGAATGTGACAATTGCAAGTTTGACGGAACTCCTGTTTGCGTGGAAGGCGACTATATTTGCATTTACGACTCCCAGGGCAGAATCGTAGGCTATTTTGGCGTGCAGCGCGATATTAGCGATCGCAAAAAAGCAGAAGCAACCCTCAGAGATAGCGAAGAACGCTTTCGGGCAACCGTCGAACAAGCGGCAGTCGGCATTACCCATCCTGACGAAACAGGCCGCTATTTGCGAGTCAATCAAAAATTCTGCGAGATAGTGGGATGTACTGCGAGCGAACTGCTGTCGCGAACTTGGATGGACGTTACTTACCCAGAAGATATAGATGCAGATTTAGAACAAAACAAGAAATTATTTGCCGGGGAAATTGACAGTTTTAGAATGGAAAAACGCTTGCTGCACAAAAACGGCACTGTAGTTTGGGTAAATATTACAGTATCGCTAATCAAAGAACCGCTGAGCGGGGCAATTTACAATGTAGTAGTGACAGAAGATATTAGCCACCGCAAAAAAACAGAAGCAGCGCTGAAAGAAAGCGAAGAAAGGTTTCGACAGCTAGCAGAAAACATTGAAAGCGTGTTTTGGATGGTAAACATTCAACCCCAGGAAATTATTTATATCAGTCCGGCTTACGAAAAGATTTGGGGCAGAAGCTGCGCTGATTTGTATGCTTACGGGCGCTTTTTTGCAGATTCCCTCCATCCAGAAGATCGGGAGGGAGTTCTTGCTAATTTAACTAGAAAAATTGAGTCTGAAGACGAGATAGAATATCGAATTGTCAGGCCGGACGGCACAATCCGCTGGATTCGCGATCGGGCTTTTCCTCTTATAAATCAATCTGGTAAAGTTTACCGCATCGTGGGCATTGCAGTAGATATTACCGCACGCAAACAGGCAGAAAAAACAATCCGTGAAAGTGAAGAACGTTTCCGCCAGCTAGCAGAAAATATCCAAGATTCCGTCTGGCTAATATCTGCAGAATTCACCGATTTATTGTATCTGAGTCCAGCTTACGAACAAATCTGGGGGCGCAGTCGCGAAGAACTGTATGCTAATCCTTTAAAAATGATGGAGTGGGTGCATCCAGAAGATAAACATTTGTTGGAAGAGGCAATGGGGCGAGTGTTGCAGGGCGAGTCCACCAATACCGAATATCGGATTTTTTTGCCAGACGGCACAATTCGCTGGGTGTGCGATCGAGCTTTTCCCATTTACGACGAATCGGGCAAAATTTACCGCATCGCGGGTATTGCCGAAGATATCAGCGATCGCAAATTGACCGAGGCCCGCATCCAAGCAGCACTCCGCGAAAAAGAAGTATTGCTCAAAGAAATTCACCACCGAGTCAAAAATAATATGCAGGTAATTTCTAGCTTGCTGCAACTTCAAGCTCAATATATTGAAGACGAACCCACCCTAGCTTTATTTGAAGAAAGCCAGACCCGCATCCATTCAATGGCTCTGATTCACGAGCAACTTTATCAATCCGAACATCTCGATCGCATCGACCTTCCCCTCTACGTCGAAAACTTGGTTGCTAATTTGTATCAATCATTTGGTTGTGGCAACACTTCAATCAAATTTAATCTCAAAGTTGACCCTATTTATTTAAACATAGAAACAGCAATTCCGTGCGGGTTAATTATTAACGAACTTGTTTCTAACTCTTTAAAATATGCCTTTATATCAAGTCTTGCTGGTGAAATATCTATCAACTTTCATGAAATAAATAGTTACCAATTTAATTTAACTATTCAAGATAACGGTCGCGGACTTCCGGCAAATTTTGACGTAGAAACTACTGAAACATTAGGATTGCGATTAGTGAGAATGTTGGCTTACCAATTAGAGGCGAGTATTGCCATTGACAGTCAGCGTGGAACCTGCTACACTTTGATTTTCCAAGAGTTAAATTATCGGCAGCGTATTTAACGAAAAATGAACCCTATACAAATTTTGGTTGTCGAAGACGAAATTATTGTAGCCCAAGACATAGCTGGTCGATTAAAAAAACTGGGATATGCAGTCACAGCTACAGTTTCTTCAGGAGAAGAAGCAATTCAAAAAGCGATAGAAAACCCGCCCGATTTAGTGTTGATGGATATCGTGCTCAAAGGTGACATGGACGGGGTAACAGCAGCCGATAAAATCCGAACTAATAGGAATGTGCCGACAGTATTTTTAACAGCGTATGCCGACGAGCAAACGCTGCAAAGAGCGAAACTTACAGATCCATTCGGTTATATTATCAAACCATTTCAACAAAATGATTTGCGGGTGGCGATCGAGATTGCCCTGCACAGACACGAAATCGAAACCAAGATGCGAGAATCTGTCAAAGCAGCAGAAGCAGTTAGAGAGTCGGTGGAAGAAAAATCGCACCGCCAAAACCAGTATATTTCAATGGCCGCTCACGAATTGCGGAATCCCCTCAACGCGATTTTAATTTCTGCGGAACTTCTGGAACTCGATCGAACTCGCAGCCGTGACGAATCCCAAGTTAGAACCCTGCGGCTGGTGCACTCAGCTACCCAAAAGATGAACCAGCTAATCGATGATATGCTGTTCATGGGCAGGGCAGAATCAGGCAAACTCAAATGCAATCCATTACCGATAAATTTAGTCGAATTTTGTCAAGACTTGCTCGCTCAATTGCAGTTAGGAAATGAAGCAAAGCACAAACTAACATTAATCCCCTCAGATGTTACCAGTGCAATATTAGATCAACAATTGCTGCACGGCATTATTTCTAACTTAATCGTCAACGCCATCAAATATTCCCCAAACGGCGGACAAGTCACCTTGGAATTGGAATGCCGTCAAGCAGGCGAGGGAGAAAAAGAACCTATTTTCTGCTTGTCTCCTCAGTGTTTGTTTCCCAATTCCCAATTTACAAATATTAACTCCCCCTTACTAATTATACGTATCCGAGACGAAGGTATCGGCATCCCAGAAACTGAAGTAGGGAAAATATTTGAAATGTTTTACCGCTGCAAGAATACTGGAAAGATTAAAGGCAACGGTTTGGGATTAACAATTGTTAAAAAAGCTGTGGAATTGCAAGGAGGGGCGATCGCCTGCGAAAGCAAAATCGGCGTTGGTACAACATTCACAGTCGCGCTTCCTTACGTAGCGCTTTCCTGTTCGACTCAACGGCAAAAAACTTAAATGCCCCTACAAACACTAATCAAACTGTTGCAAAATCCAGTCCACCGCCACCGCTAAATTTGCTGCAATAAAATCCGGTTTAGTATGGTGCTGATACTCCCCACTCAACACGCTTTCTCCGTAACCAGTCTGCACCAAAATACCAGTACAGCCGGCATTGTGAGCCATATCAACATCAGTCGCTTTATCTCCCACCATAAAACTCTTTCGCAAATCTAAATCCTGTTCCCAAGCGGCCGCTACCAACATCCCCGTATTTGGTTTTCGCCACGTTGTATACCGCGTAAATTCTGGGTTTGTTCCGCCTTCTGCTGCGCTTAAATAAGGACAGTAATAAAGAGCATCTAACTTGGCTCCTGCTTCATTTTCTAATAGCTGACACAGGCGTTTGTGCAAAGCTTCTACGTGGCTAACCGGATAATAACCCCTCGCTGGGCCCGATTGATTGGAAACCAAACAGCAAAATATTTCTTTGTCATTTAAACGGCGTACAGCTTTGGCGACTCCGGGAATTAAATGCAAATCTTCTACTTTGTGGATGTAGCCCGCTTCGATATTGAGAACGCCATCTCTGTCAAGAAATACTGCTCGTTTCATTGTTGTATTGTTTTTGATATAATATAAAACTCGGTGGCATCGGCATTGATATTACTTAAGCTTTTCGTCCGCTAGTCTTCCCGCCTACCCGCTAGTCCGCCAAGGAATGAATTCCCTGTCTAATAGCTAAAGTCCTCTAAAAGAGGACTGATATCATGTCCGATCGATTAACCATAATATCCCGGTCGGGGCGGGTTTTTGAGATTGTCCTTTGTTGGCAGGTATTGTTTGCTCACGGGCCCCTACAAAAATCACGATCGCTCGATCGGACATGATATGAATAATTCATTGCCCTGTTCTCATCATCATTCTAAAATAGATTGTTTGCCTAACCATTGGCGGAAATTATCATGATACAAACTATAACAAATTTCTCCTCCTATTTCTTGTTTATTTAAGAACTCGATCCAATTGTCTAACACTTTTTCAACATCGTATTCATCCCGATCGATTATATTGGATATCGCACTTACAGACAAACCTGTTGGGGATTTTACCAAAACATTGAGCACAGACAACTCGATCGCCGATAAGCCATCTCCTCTCATCCGCACCCAGTGGTTTTGATAATACGCTGCTAAACCGGGAGGAAGTTCAGAGACAAGTGAGGATTCCCCCAGATTAGCATCGGGGTGTGAATTTTCGCCGATCGCCCTTAACATCTGACTCAGATACATGAAATTGTTTTCGCTGACAGTGGCGAGTTGTTGGCAGAATTCGGGTTGAGTTAAATCCGGTGCGGTTGATAGGTATTGCTGAATGTAGTTAAGGACATCCTCGCGATTTTGGGCGGGATAATCTCTTAAATCGAGAGTTTGAGAGGGCGTTTCAATTAACAAACCGGATTTCTCTCTCAAAAACGGGCGGCGGGCGAGGATAAAATAAGTACGATCGCCCAAATATCTCGGCAGATAAAACAGATTTGTGCTGGGAGGCTGACTGGTGCGGGCGATCGCGTCTACAGAATCAATGACTATTATCAACTTTTGGCTATTAACTAATTTATCGCTAATTTGCTGAAGCAACAAAGACAGAAACCAACTCCCATCATGGGATTCGAGATTTTGAAGTTGAGATTTTAGCTTGAGGATTTCCGATGTTTCCCCATTGGCGGCAAGGTATTTGTCAATCAGTTGAGTGCAGACAGAAGCGAGAAAATCTTCAGCTCGATTTTTGCCCTCAATTCCAGCGTTGTAATAGATACTGCGAGGATGGGCGGTGACATATTGGGCGAGGATGGAACTTTTGCCGCAGCCGGGAGTGCCGACTATTGTGAAATAACCGCGGCTGTGGGAGTTCAGAAAGTCGGAAATGGCAGAAAAAACAAACTTGCGGCCTGCAAAATTCTCGGTTTTTTCTCGCAGGAGTTGCTGAAATTCTTTTGGGTAAGCAGCGGTAGAGATGGGAGTTGCCAGAGGTGAGGAATTCATGTTAGTTCCTCCATTCCTTCTAGCCGCAGGAAATATACGCGGCCGGATTCGTCGCCCGCTACAATTGTGAGTCCATCGGGGGCGATCGCGCAACAGGCGATCGAACTTTTACACGCGAAACTAGCAATGACATTTCCAGTTGCTAAATCCCAGACTTTGATTGTGTTGTCATTTGAACCAGAAATCGCCCGCTTGCCATCAGCAGTGACAGCGACTGCTTTTAGCCAGTCGCTGTGACTTTTGAGAGTAAACTCTTCCTTTTCAGTTGTTAAATCCCAGACTTTTAGGGTGTTATCAGATGAACTAGAAATTGCCCGCTTGCCATCAGCAGTGACGGCTACTGAATTTACTGAGTAGCTGTGACCATTGAGAGTAAACAGCTCCTTTTCAGTGGTTAAATCCCAGACTTTGAGGGTGTTGTCTCTGGAACCAGAAATCGCTCGCTTGCCATCAGCAGTGACAGCAACTCCATTTATCGACTGGCTGTGACCATTGAGAGTAAACAGCTCCTTTTCAGTGGTTAAATCCCAGACTTTGAGGGTGTTGTCTCTGGAACCAG
>NZ_JAUBRP010000018.1:73743-82149 GCF_036701935.1 Microcoleus sp. M2_D5
AAATCGCCCGTTTGCCGTCGGGGGTGACAGCAACTGCATTTACCAAGTCGCTATGACCTTTGAGAGTAAACAGTTCCTTTCCAAATGTTAAATCCCAGACTTTGAGGGTGTTGTCCCACGAACCAGAAATTGCCCGCTTGCTATCAGCAGTGACGGCTACTACATATACTGAGTGCCTATGACCTTTGAGAGTAAACTGTTCCTTTCCAGTTGTTAAATCCCAGACTTTGAGGGTGTCTCTGGAACCAGAAATCGCCCGCTTGCCATCAGCAGTGACGCCTACTACATATACCCAGTCGCTGTGACCTTTGAAAGTAAATTTTTCCTTGCCAGTGGTTAAATCCCAGACTTTGAGGGTGTTGTCCCACGAACCAGAAATTGCCCGCTTACTATCAGCAGTGACGGCTACTACATATACTGAGTCGCTGTGACCTTCGAGGGTGCGTAGTAGTCCACTCCAAGGGGGAGTAAAACAGGGTGTCAAAGGACGCAACCAAGCTGCTGCATTCCCCTGCTTGGCTACCTCCAGCATTGCCTGAATTTCCGGAATATTAAAGTAAAGTAAGCGCTCTAACAATTGCTCCGCCAGTTTGGTCTTATCTCGCTCCAAAATATCGGCTGAAATCCACAGTACCACTTGAATCAAGTTCAGGGATTTCGCTTTTTCTCGGTACTTAGGGTGAGTTAATACTTCTGAATTGTCAACTAAATTAAAATCATCAATCAGTGCCTGTACCCCAAATTCAGGATGCTGAATCTTTGCCATCAAAAAGTTAAAATCAGTCAGTTTTTGATAATACTTTTCTAACTGACCTGACTTGATATAATTTGGCAGTAAGCTGCCCAGATAAGCACGTTGATAGGAAAGTGGTTTGGCCGCTAACTTGTCAGCAAAGTCTACCATCTCAATCTATCCCCTGTTCTAAATACTCAGTAATCCCTTCTAGTCGCAGGAAATATACGCGGCCGGATTCGTCGCCTGCCACAATTGTGACTCCATCGGGTGCAATGGCGCAACAGGCGATCGAACTTTTACACGCGAAACTAGCAATGACATTTCCACTCGCCAAATCCCAGACTTTGATTGTGTTGTCTCTTGAACCAGAAATCACCCTCTTCCCATCGGGAGTGATGGCTACTGCTTTTACTGAGTCGCTGTGACCAGTGAGAATAAACTCTTTCTTTCGAGTTGTTAAATCCCATACTTTGAGGGTTTTGTCTTTTGAACAAGAAATTGCTCGCTTCCCATCAGCGGTGACAGCAACTGAATTTACCGTTAATGAGTAACCATGACCTTCAAGAGTAAACTCTTCTTTTTGAGTTGTTAAATCCCAGACTTTGAGTGTTTTGTCTGATGAACAAGAAATCGCCCGCTTCCCATCAGTAGTAACGGTTACTGCTTTTACCCAGTCGCTGTGACCAGTGAGAGTAAACTGTTCCTTCCGAGTTGTTAAATCCCAGACTTTGAGGGTTTTGTCCAAAGAACCGGAAACTGCCTGCTTGCCATCAGTAGTAACGGTTACTGCTTTTACCCAGTCGCTATGACCAGTGAGAGTAAACAGCTCCTTTCCTGTTGTTAAATCCCAGACTTTAATGGTTTTGTCCGACGAACCAGAAATCGCCCGCCTACCATCAGCACTGACAGTAATTGCATTTACCGATTTACTGTGACCAGTGAGAGCAAAAAGTTCCTCTCCTGTTGTTAAATCCCAAACTGTGATGGTCTTGTCCGATGAACCAGAAATTGCCAGCTTACCATCAGCAGTGACAGCTACTGCATTTAGCGAATTACTGTTACCTTCAGAAGTAAACTCTTCCTTTCCAGTTGTTAAATTCCAGACCTTGATGGTGTTGTCCCAGGAACCAGAAATCGCCCGCTTGCTATCAGCAGTGATGGCTACTGAATTTACAGAGTTGCTGTGACCAGTGAGAGTAAACTCTTCCTTTCCAGTGGTTAAGTCCCAAACTTTGAGGGTGTTGTCTCTTGAACCAGAAATCGCCCGCTTGCCATCGGCACTTATGGCTGCTGCTTTTACCAAATATCTGTGACCGATGAGAGTAAACAATTCCTTTCCAGTGGTTAAATTCCAGACTTTGAGGGTGCCGTCAAAAGAAGCAGAAATTGCCCGTTTGCCATCAGCAGTGACAGCAACTGCATTTACTGAGTTGCTGTGACCTTCGAGACTAAACTCTTGCTTTCGAGTTGTTAAATCCCAAACTTTGAGGGTGTTATCTGATGAACCAGAAATCGCCCGTTTGCCATCAGCAGTGACAGCAACTGCATTTACCGAATTGCTGTGACCAGTGAGGGTAAATTCTTCCTTTCCAGTTATTAAATCCCAGACTTTGAGGGGGTTGTCCAAAGAGCCAGAAATTGCCCGTTTCCCATCAGCAGTGACAGCTATTGCTGTGACCCAGCTTTTATGACCGGTGAGAGTCAACACTTCTTTTGTAGTGGTTAAATCCCAGACTTTGAGGGTGTAGTCATCTGAACCAGAAATTGCCCGCCTGCCATCAGCAGTGAGGGCGACTGCATATACTGAGTTGCTGTGACCAGTCAGAGTAAATTCTTCTTTTCCAGTGGTTAAATCCCAGACTTTGAGGGTGTTGTCCTTTGAGGCAGAGATTGCCCGCTTGCCATCAGCAGTGACGGCTACTGCATTTACCGAGTCGCTGTGACCGATAAGAGTGCGTAGCAGTCCCCTGCCAGGGGGAGGTAAACAGGGTGTCAAAGGACGCAACCAGGGTGCTGCTTTCCATTTCTTGGCTACCTCCAGCATTACCTGAATTTCTGGTATTTTAAAGTACAGCAAGCGCCCTAATAATTGACCTGTTAGTTGCGTCTTATCTCGATCTAAAATATCGGCTGACATCCATAGGACCGATCGAATCAAATTCAGAGCTTTTACTTTCTCAGGATTGTACTCTGGGCGATCGAGCGTTTCTACATCATCAACTAAATTAAAATCATCAATAAGTGCCTGCACCCCAAACTCAGGATGCTGAATCTTTGCCATCAGGAAGTTAAAATCTGTCAGTCTTTGATAATATTTTTCTAAATTACCGGACTTAACATGATTTGGCAGCAAGCTGCCCAGATAAGCACGTTGATAGAAAAGTGGTTTGGCAGCTAACTTATCAGCAAATTCTCCCATTTCACCTCAACCCCTCTTCTAAATACTCAGCAATCCGTTGATTTACTTCCCGAAAAATTCTGCGGTTTGAATCCATCTCCCGTTTGGTTGTCAGAAAGTCAAGGAAACTAGCATGATAGATGGTATAGCAGATTTCTCCGTCGTCTAAATTCTGCTTTTTCAAATACTCAACCCACTTATCTAAAACCTTTCCGACATCGCATTCATCCACCTTGGCAATTCCCGCAATCATCTCGCAGGGAATCGGGGTGGCAATCTCTAGTAAGATATACAAGACATTCTCCATCAATTGCCCTGGCTTAGCTTCCATCCCCATCCCTACCCAATGGCTTTGATAATACTCTTGCAGCCCGTCTGGCAATTGCTTTAAACTCAGGTCATTGTAATCGCCCTTAGCAATTGCTGGCAAAACATACCGCAAATACATAAAATTATTTTCGCTTTTGTTTGCCACTTGCTCGACAAAACTTGTATCGGTAATGCTGCGGGTTTGAATCCAGTTTCTCAGTTTATCTTTATACTCATAATCTGTATTAATCATATACTCAATATACTTTTTGATATCCTTCTGATTGAAATGAACATAGTCGCTGTCTCTTAAATCTAACTCTTTTACCGGAACTCCCGGAGATACAGCCAGCCGCCTTTGACCGAGGTTAAAGGGTCGCCTCGTCAGCAGGAAATATACGTTATTAGGCAGAGTTGTCGGCAAATGTAAAAGATTTTCTCCCGGTTCTTCTTGTTCAACTTCATCCAGTGCATCAATTGCAATTACCAAACGATCGCCCGCCGTGAGTTTTCCCGCCACCTTTGCCAGTAATGTCGGTAAATCGGCGTCTTCTGAATTTGGCAATTGATAGCGGTCAATTAATTGCCGGCGAATGCTCTTCAAAAACAATTCTGGTCTGTTGCGGCGTTCGACGAGAATATTGAAATAGCAGGGACATTTGTGTTCCCAGACGTATTTGGCAACGATCGAGCTTTTGCCCATTCCCGCATCCCCGACGATCGTAAAATAACCGTGAGGATTTTCGGTGATAAATTGCTGAAACGTCTCAAAAACAAATTGGCGACCGCAAAACCTCCGAATTTTTTCTTCTATTAACGATATAAATTCTTCAGGGTAGGGGGCAACTACTGGTTGTGATGGTTGATAATACTTCTGTATTAATCTAGTCCGCAGAATCCTCAACTTACCTGCACCTGCGTGGTGAGCGAGTTCAGGAAAACTGGCTGAAAACCTACTGTAAATCTCTCCCAACCGCTGTTTTACAGTAGCTTCTGCTATGTTGAATTTTCCTGAAAGCTGTACGTGATTGAGGGGTTCTCTTTCAGGAGAGGAGAGTGCTGCTAATAATGTTTCTGTGTGTTCCATCGATAATCCATGTGTCCCAGATTCGCCTCTAAGGAATTCTTGCCAATCCATCTAGGTTAACCCCTAATTTAACTTTATTACAACTTACGCCTCATGCACTTAAATCATCCTGAGCCTCGCGAAGGATCTCTTAGACGGCTGGAATGCTTCCCAGTCCTGATTCTTGCGAAGGATAGGGACTCTGCATCACAGTAGTTTAATTATACCTTGAGTATACTTTCATTATACCGACCTCTAATAGACCTAAGTTTATACCTCTGGTCAACTTCACTCAATTAAAGTGATGCGATGATTTGATCAGAACACAGACAAGCAGTTATTGATAAACAAGAGAGGTCAGTCAAATGAATTTTAAATTATTCGGAAACTCGTACGGTGACGAAGATTTTAGCGAAATCGATGAAATAGGCAAAATAGGTATAAAACTTATTGGCAAAATTGCCGATGAGCTAAGTTATACACGCACCTCTGCCGGTCGAAACTGTCTGTTAATTGTCAAATATTTTCAGCCCGGTATAGTACCACCCCAACCTAGCACTCAAGCGGATTTTTTTAAGCGTGCGATTGACGTTTTACATAGCTTTAACTGGCTTCAAGAGCAACGAACTCCCCAATCCGATCGAAGTTATAACCAGAAA
Source organism: Microcoleus sp. M2_D5 (assembly GCF_036701935.1). Lineage (NCBI taxonomy): Bacteria > Bacillati > Cyanobacteriota > Cyanophyceae > Oscillatoriales > Microcoleaceae > Microcoleus > Microcoleus sp. M2_D5. The sequence goes on from NZ_JAUBRP010000018.1 coordinate 78,912, forward strand.
CCACTTCACAAAATAAAGCTTCAAGTAAATAGCGAACTCAAGGCTGTTACTCAAGTTTTATGGTGGGTTGATACAGTTTTTTTAGAGCCTCTACCCATTCCCGAAGCAGTTTTGCAGCTTTGTAAACTTGCTGCGATCGAGGGTTTTGCCCATGCTGTTCGCCACGCCCACACAAATCTGTCAGTTGAAACTCCGAAAATCGAGCTGGCGATCGCAGTATTTAACGATCGCCTAGAAATCGAAATTTGGGATTGGGGCAAGCCTTTTGACCTCAAGACCAAGCTGAAAAAAGAATTGCCTGAAAAAACTCTGTTTAGTTGGAACGACTTGGGCTTTACTCTTCACTAAAGCTGTTCTGAAATTGCCATCCTTCCATTGACAACTGAAACGAACTTTTTTGTGATGATTACTGATACTGCTCCCAAGATTCTCGTTGTTGAGGATGACCCATCCATCCGCACTCTAGTTCATCGTTTTTTAACTCAGAAATATCAAGTAGATTCGGCAGCAGATGGCGATACGGCTTTAGAATTGTTTGAGAAATTCAAGCCACTGCTAGTAGTTCTCGATTGGAATTTGCCGGATACTACAGGCTATCACCTCTGCCAGGAAATGCAGCGCCGTACTAATGTTTTTGTGGTAATGCTAAGCAGCCGCACGGACGAAGCTGATAAACTTAAAGTCCTGTCTGCAGGTGCTGATGACTATATCTGCAAACCCTTTGGTTTGGCGGAGTTGGCAATTCGTATAGAAGTTGTGTTGAGACGCATGAGGCCTGTCACTCCATCGCGTATTGTATTCGATCGATTCGCGATCGATTCAGCACGTCGGGAAGCAACACTCAACGATCGCATTATCAAGTTAACAGCCTTGGAATTTAAAATATTGTATTTTTTGGCAAGTCATTCCGGTCAATCTTGGAGTCGCCAACAGCTAATCGAAAAAATCTGGGGGTGGAACTGCAACGACACAGGAGAAGAGAACGTTGTTAGCGTACATATCGGTCAGATTCGCAAGAAAATGATTCAAGCTGATGCTACGGGGTCGCAGTTTATTAAAACTATTCGGGGTTACGGTTACAGGTTCGAGCCGCCCTCGCCCACTACAATGGCAATTTCCTAAGCTCATCGGCATTAACCACTTGATTTTGTGAAAAACCTAGCCTCTAGATATGGGTTCCCAGGCACAGCCTGGGAACCAGCTAAAAGTCCTGACTGCGAACCTTTGTTTTTAGCCGCCCCAAACTTTCTTTAAAACCTCTTGAGGAGAGATGTCTGCCATTTTGCCAGTAGGAGATTTAATGCCCAAAAATCGATCGCTCTTTGGCAACAATTTCGCCGGTTCAGTCGGGCCAAACAAAGCTATTGTATAAGTTTGAACCGCCACAGCTAAGTGCATCGGCGCACTGTCAGTACATATCATCAAATTAGCAGCAGCAATGGTGGCAGCCAACTTGCCGACATCATCCGGCGAGATCACTTTTACATTCGGACATGACTCGACTAACTTTGCCACGAAATCTGCATCTTCGGGGCCTTTCACAACAACAAGGGGCAAATTCGGCTGCCGCTGCTGACAATCTTCAATTATTTGCTTCCAGTTGTCTGTAGGGTAAATTTTGTCAATACCTTTAGACACAGCTAATTGACTCGAACCCCCGTGAATTAGAATGTATCCGCTTTCTTTTACGCCCAACCGCTGCTGTTCGGCTTCCGCCCACTGAATGTCCTGTTTTGGTACATTAATTGCGATCGCCGGACAAGGATTTGTAATGTTAAATCCTTGCAGCAAATCATGGTACATTGAAGCGGCGTACTGTTCAGTTTTCAGCGGTACAGCAGCAGTGAGAAATCGAGCACCGTTGGTTCCAGAATAGCCAACTCTCTGCGGAATGCCAGTCAGCCACAGCAGCAGCCCTACAGTCCACCGCTGGCCGAGGGAAATCACTGCTTCGTATTCGCGATCGCGAATTACGCCCAGTAAATTGCCCCAATCTGCCATCGCGTTGCGGTCTTTGAAATTGTATGTCAAGACTTCTTTGACGGATTTGCAGACTCGGTAAGCACCCTTTGCCCTCGGTTCCACGATGACATCAATTTGCGCGTCGGGATAAGACTGCTTGAGGTCATCAAGAGTGGGGAAAAATAAAATTTGGTCGCCAATCCCGCCAGGGACAAGTGCTAGTATTCGCATCATAAACGATCGGGCTATTATTGATCGAGGTAGCTCTCAGAGATCGGCTTTCAACTATCAGCTTATAGTATTTCTAGACCTTAAAAGCTACTGGCTGACAGCTAAACAACTGACTCAAAAGTACAGGACGCTCTTATTATATATATCTAGTTGCGTTAAAAACGGTTAGTAAATGCACTTATTAATTCCTGCAGCGGGTTCGGGGCGACGGATGGGGAGTCAGCGGAACAAACTGCTGCTGACTTTGCTGGGGAAACCTTTGCTGAGTTGGACTTTGGCGGCTGCTGAAGCTTCGCAGCAGATTAGCTGGATTGGCATCATGGGCCAGCCAGACGATTTTCCTGATTTTAAAGCAATTCTGAGCGATTTATCTTTGGTTAAGCCCGTGGAACTGATTCAAGGAGGCGCCACCAGGCAAGAGTCAGTTTACAACGGTTTGCAGGCTTTGCCCCCCAATGCCGATCGAGTGTTGATTCACGACGGCGCGAGGTGTTTGGCAACTGCTGAATTGTTCGATCGATCGGCCGAGGCCCTCTTGACCTGTCCGGGCTTGATTGTAGCCGTCCCGGTCAAGGATACGATTAAGGTCGTAGATGAGCGTCGGATCGTGCGAGATACCCCAGACAGAAGCAATTTGTGGGCTGCCCAGACTCCCCAAGGATTTGAAGTGAAATTGTTAAAGCAGTGTCACGAAGAAGGGCGACAAAAAGGTTGGGAAGTTACCGACGATGCAGCTTTGTTTGAAAAATGCGGTTTACCAGTGCAAATTGTGGAGGGAGAAGAGACGAATTTGAAAGTCACAACGCCCGTAGATTTAGCACTAGCTGAATTTATTTTGCGACAGAGAACCGATCAGAGTAAATAGAATTTGTTGAGTATTTTTAAGAACGGGCAAGATGCCCGTTCCACAATCAATAATCTGTGAGTTGTGGAACAGGCATCTTGCCCGTTCAATAATAATAATAATTTGTGAGTTGTGGAACAGGCATCTTGCCCGTTCAATAATAATAATAATTTGTGAGTTGTGGAACAGGCATCTTGCCCG
>NZ_JAUBRP010000018.1:82249-95395 GCF_036701935.1 Microcoleus sp. M2_D5
TTCCACAATCAATAATTTGTGAGTTGTGGAACAGGCATCTTGCCTGTTCAATAATAATAATAATTTGTATGCTGTGGAACAGGCATCTTGCCCGTTCAATAATAATAATTTGTGAGTTGTGGAACAGGCATCTTGCCTGTTCAATGTTCAATAATAATTTGTGTGTTGTGGAACAGGCAAGATGCCTGTTCCTTATGTTATCTTAGAAATATCATATCTGGAAGCAAACATATGATTTCTGTTGCACCGATCGCACCACCGTTACTCATAGGCGAAAAGCGAGTAGTGTTGAGAAATATTACTTGGCAGGGTTATCAACAACTGCTACAGATTTTAGGCGATAACCGAGCGGCTACATTGATATTCGACCGGGGGATTTTAGAAATTACCATGCCTTTAGAAGAACACGAATTTTCGGCACGCTTAATCGAACGACTGATTATTATTTTGGCTGTAGAGCTAGGTTTAAAAATCAAAACAATGGGTTCAACAACCCTCGATCGATCGGACTTAGAGCGCGGTGCAGAACCAGATAATGCCTATTACATCCAAAATCAGCCCCTCGTAGCCGGTCGTACAGTAGATTTAGCCACAGATCCGCCACCCGATTTAGTCGTAGAAATAGATATCACCCATACTGATATTGATAAGCCAGCTCTCTATGCCAGTATGGGAGTACCGGAGTTTTGGCGGTACAATGGTAGAGAATGGCGAATTTATAAGCTAGAGAACTCTGAGTATTTGGAAGTATCTGCCAGCCCCACTTTTCCGATCGTGCCCAAGGAAAAGCTCTACGAATTCTTGGCAGCCGCGCAGCTAGATGAAGTAGAAGCGGAGGTGAATTTCCGCAACTGGGTGAGAGAGATGACAAATATTAATAACACAAGTGGAGGATGAAAGCAATGGAATATAGCGGTACATGGCGGATCGCAGAGATGGCAATGTGGGATAGTGATTACTTGGACATGGAAGTTGAAGCCTATATCGAGATCGATGAAACAGGTTCAGGAGAATTTCAATTCGGTTTAGTATCAGGTGAAATTGACGGCGAAGTCGTAAAAGATGGAAAGGATGGGCGATTTGAGTTTACATGGGACGGTAATGACGAGAACGATCCTGCATTTGGTAGCGGTTGGCTCAAATTAAAGGATAAAAACTCGCTAGACGGTCGAATCAAATTCCACCAAGGCGACAGTTCTAGTCTTGTTGCAAAACGCATGAAATAGGCAATCAGCGATCGTACTATTTTAGACCATTTTTTTAAACCGCAGATGAACGCAGATAAACGCAGATACAATCCCATCCGCGTTCATCTGTGTTCATCTGCCGATATCTGCGGTAACAAAATCCCCATCTAACCAATAACCAATCACAACTGACTGAGGTTTCTCATGAAGGATTAATCGGAAAATCGCCCTCACTATCAACCTCTGCGGCACTTTTAACTAAATCTAAAAACGCAAACACTGCCGGAATCAACAGCGCATCCCTCAAAACAGCCACCCCGATTACCCTTTCAAAATCCGCAGGCAAACTGCAAACTTTCACCGAAGACGGTATCGGTTCCGCCGCCAAACGGGGAAGAATTGCTGTACCCAAACCTTGCATCACCATACTGACAATAGTTGAATCTTCGCTGAGTTCGTAAGCGATATTTAAGGGAAACCCCGAAGTTGTCAAATATTTTCGCAGCGGTACAGAACAAGAATTTTCGACCGGCTGCAAAATCAACGGATAAGCCGCTAATTCTTTCCAGGTAATTTTCGCACTTGACAATTTGGCAGTTGGCGGCAGCAACACAACATATTTATCCCGCAAAATTTCTCTAGTTTCAAATTCATCGGAGATGGGAAGAGAGACAAAGCCGATGTCTGCTTTGCCCGATCGCAAAGCCTCTTCCACAGCTTGCGTATAATAAACTTCGGTAATGCTGACCGCAATTTTGGGAAAGCAACTGCGAAATTTAGCAATCATACCCGGTAGGATATGAGTTGCGACACTCCGAAAAGTAACTATCCGTACTTGGCCTCCCTGCAAGCCTTTTTCTAAATCCGCTTCTTTGACCATCCTTTCTAAGGCGCGGGCTATTTGACGCCCGTGACTCACTACCCTTTCCCCCACTGGCGTCAGTTGAGCACCGTGTCGCCCCCGGTGGAACAATTGCACTCCCAATTCTGTTTCTAAAGAGGCGATGGCGTGGCTGACGGCGGATTGGGACAGTTCCAATTGCAAAGCCGCCTCGCTAAAGTTTTCACAGTCTGCTACAGCTATCAAAGCTTGAATCTGAGAGAGTTTCATCCGCCGCGTATTGATTTCGTTCATAGCGTTTGTGCCAGTAGTACCCAAATTGTCACAAGGGCTTCGATATATCGATTTTATTCATACAACCTATGCAAGCAATGCTTTGATTGTTAATTGCTGCAGAGTTAAGGTTAATTTATCAGGTAACAGAGAGACTTTTACAGGGCTTGCACGACAACAATATTGTGCTGTACTTGCGTTGAATTTATTACACTCGCAAGCTTTTTTTGTAATTTTAGTGGTGCAATTTTTGTAAAAGTCATCACTTTAAGGTGTTGGCTATGTCTACTTACAACAGTCGGATTAATCCCCGAATCATGATGTTTTTTTTGATTTCCGATAGAGCCAAACAATCCCAAAAACGGAAAGGGCTATCTCTCTTTTTAGCTATAAAAAAAATAGGGCAGTTTTTCCTCTACCTCATTTCTGGTGAGGACGAACTGAGAATTTGGCAGACGTGCGATCGCTATGGTAACACTTGGTGGCACGGTTGCGATCGAGCTACAGGTCGCTCTACCTGCGTGGCGACGGATGATGAAATGCGCGCTTGGATCGATCGGCGTTATTGCCAATAGTAGTGTGTGGGTGGCGTGGAAATAAAGTGAAATACAGTCCTCTATTAGCAATTACCCCTTAGCAATTACCAATTACCAAGTAGGAGATGCTATGCTTCAAATATCTTCCGAATGTGCAGCGCCAGATCGCATTATTCTGATGGAAAAGGAGGTATACAGATTGCCTCAAACTCATCGAGAAATTCAAGTTTTGTCAGGAATTGCTTGGATCACGCTTGACCAACAGGACATTATCTTGCAAAGTTCTCAAAAAGCATCGCTTCCACCCAGCAAAAACTTTGCTCTCATATCCGCTCTCAACAATATGCCGCTGATTGTGGCCGTCTGGCAAGACAAAAACCCACTCATGCGATTTTAGATTTTAGATTTTAGATTGTGGATTGAAGAATTGGGAATAACTGATTGTGTATGGGTTTGAAGCACGGGCATACAGTTGCCTTCTTTTTTGAAACTGGTATCGGAAGCTAGCGATTGAGAAAAAATTTGGCAGGAACACCCCAAAAAGCTCTATCTTAATAGTTATCACTTAGCTATTGGAGGACTCGATCGGTGCAGTGCCGCTCTTACCACTTCAGCTATCTCGCAGCTATAAGTATTGTCTTATCGCCCGCACTCAGCTTGCTGGCAATTTCAGACGCCCGCGCTTATGCCCCAATTATAAATGCGAGGCGCACCCAAGCGAGCGATCGCGCTCAAGCAACTGACCCCAAAACGCAAGCAGACCAACTTTTTGAAACAGGAGTAAAACAGCACCGCGAGGGTTTGTTTCGAGAAGCAATCGAGACTTTTGAGCAAGTTTTGGCAATCCGCAAGCAACTAGGCGACCAAGCGGGAATCGGAGAAACCCTCAACAATATGGGGGAAGTTTATGGCGAAATGGGTTCGAGGCCCAAAGCTTTGGAAGTTCTGCAGCAAGCTTTAGTCATTCACCGAGAAATCAGCGGAGGGCGTCGTATCGCGCGCACTCTCAATCTCATCGGTTTCGTCAACCGGATTGGGGACAATTTTTCCGAAGCGATGAAACTGCACCAAGAAGCCTTGGAACTTGCCAAAACTACCGACGACAAAATTGAAATTGGAGAATCCCTCCACAACATCGCGGCCGTGTACGCACAACAGGTCAATTACGCCAAGGCGATCGAATTTTACCAGCAAGCGCGGACGATTCGCACGGCTGCCGGCGATAAACGCGATTTAGGCCGTACCCTCAATAATATGGGCGGCGTCTACTACAACATCGGCGACTTTAATAGAGCGATGGAATTTTACCACCAAGCTTTAGCAATTCGCCGGGAAATCGGAGACCGGGCTGGCGTCGGCCGCCTCCTCAACAACATGGCACTTACCTCCCGCAAACTCGGCAAAGATACTCAAGCGCTGATCTATTTTCAGCAAGCAATACCGATGTTAGAAGCAATCGGCGACAAGACAAGTATCGGACGCTTGCTCAACAATATGGGCGCAATTCATGAAAGTCTAGGTCAAAATGCTCAAGCTCTCGAATCCTACGAGGAAGCTTTAAAAATTGCTCGTGAGGGCGGTGACAAAGCCGGAGAAACTACAGCGATGGAGGGCATTAAGCGATTGTCTTCCAGTCAGCTTGTACCGCAATAAGGAGAGTTAAGCGGTTCGTATCGGGCGTGAAGATTGGAAGCGATCGACCTTGGCGACGATTTGGCATTGATCTGCAAGTCGTTGTATAATTTATTGCCAAGAATAATATACAACTCAAAAAGAGGAAAAAGCCTTCAGGGGCGCTATAATTTGATGAAGATTGCGATCGCAAGATAGAAACAGTTTCTGTAGTAATTAGTCTGCCAGAGCTGCGGCACAACACTTAATTTAAGCTATGGATATCCGTACCGAAAAGCCAGAAGATATAGAAGCTGTTCGCAACATTAATATTGCGGCATTCGGGCGAGAAAATGAGGCTAACTTAGTCGATCGATTGCGGAGAATTGCATCTACATTTTCCTTCGTTGCCGTACAATCCGATCGCATTGTCGGACACATTTTATTCAGTCCGGTTGTTGTCGAAGGAAAATGTTCGAGAAATGTGTCGATTCTGGGGTTGGCACCAGTCGCAGTTCTTCCAGAATACCAGCGGCAAGGTATCGGAACGCTGCTGATCCAGCAGGGTTTAGAAGAGTGCGGGCGATCGGGATTTCAGGCAGTGGTTGTGCTCGGTCATCCAGATTTCTATCCGCGTTTTGGGTTCATTCCTGCTAGTAGAAAGAGCTTGGGATGTGAATACGATGTGCCAGATGAAGCATTTATGCTGTTGGAGTTAGAAAGCGGAGCCTTGCAGGATTGCAGCGGAACGGTGAAGTATCGATCGGAGTTTAGTCTATGCGAGTGACGAAGTAGTCGTAGGGTGCGTCGCCATGAAAAACCTCCAAAGAAATATGGACAATCTTACAGCTTTGCACCTAACAAACTCTCGTTCGTGCAAACAACCCTCCGTTTCACTCCGCCCAACACTCCTTTTGTAGCAAAAATTTTTATAAATGGTATAAAATGGTAGGGTTTGGTATCATTGCCTAGATATAACATTAATCAGCCAGTGCCTCCCAACGATATTAACCGTATCAGAGAAAAATTCCGCCTCCGCCAGTACGATATGTCAGCCCACGCAATGGAAGAAATGGCGGAGGATTTGTTGACCATCTTGGATGTGGAAGAGGCGATTCTCAACGGTCAGATTATCCGGGTTGAAAAAGGCGACCCCAGAGGTACAAAATATGTAGTAGTGGGGACTGCACTGGATAGACAAACACCTGTTGGAGTGGTTGGACGTTTCGCTAGTAACGGACGTTATCTAATCATCACGGTTTATGAAGTCACTGAACTTGAGGCCTAATCCTATGTATCGATACCGATGTGAGTATTGCGAAGGAACTGTTCAACCCCGCACTGTCAAGCGCGAGGCATTCAAACATAAAAATGGATTTGTAATTCTTGAAAATGTGACTATCGGTGTTTGTGATAACTGTGGCAATCGATACTATTCAGCCGATATTCTTCATGCGGTTCATGCTGTCGCAACTGGAGCGAGATTGCCTGAAAGAACCGAACAAATTCCAGTTTGTCATCTAGAATCAGCATAAAGGGCGGCATAACTATTACCCAGCAAAGTTATTTAAACGCTACTTTTTCCCTTCTCCCCTTTTGCACCTTGCAAACCAAAAATCGGAGTTTGAGCAGATTTCCCCTTCAGAGAAACAGCTCCCAAAGCCTCGCAAATGAAGTTTAGCTCGATCGACTCAAACACCCTTTCACCAATCAAAATTTGGTTTTCCCCCGCCTTGCTCATCAACCGAGCCGCCGTATTCACCGTATCGCCGAGGATATTAAACTCCCTGCGCCCTCGCGGTTCCCCAACCTCAGCAGCAAACACCGGCCCCCGGGACAGCCCAATTTGACACCTTACTTTGATTTCTTGACCCGCGATAATTACTGGAGGCAAACCTGCAATGATATCTCGGATTGCAATCGCCGCACTAGCTGCGCGGCAGGCGTCATCGGTGTGAGCGTCAGGCACGCCAAAATAAATCAGCATATCCGAACCGTCTAAGTGCGCCGTTACTTTTTGCAACACGCCCCCTTTAGCTGAGACTACAGCATCGATCGACGCAAAAACTCTTGAATAACTAACTACCAGATTGACTTCTTCCTCCGGCGAAGCTTTCTCTACAGACTCCGGTAAACCTATCAAGTTGACAAACATCACCGTCGGTTCAGGAAAATCCGGCGGTATTTTGCGCCTGTCTGCATTTTCCACCAGCAGTCTCAGGATAGTTTTGGGAATATAACTAGCAAGGGGTTCCAGCCGATTCACAGCTTCCCCGATTTCTTTTACCAAGCCCGCAACGCTGCGATCGAGCAATACCGAACTCGGCATCCGCCGCCGAGTCAAAGTGATATCATACTCTCCGAGTTGATCGTCCGTGAAATCGTCCGCCACCAAAAAATAACCCTGCTTCCCCGGTTCAAAACGAAATTGCACTCCCAAAGACTCTCTAGCAGTTTCAGTCACACACACCCGCCCCACAGTCCCAGAACCCTCAGCTTGCTTGGCTTGCTGGACTGAATGCCCCAGCAGTACGTGAGCCATCCGCAGGGGGGTACCGATGTCAGCACTAATGTAGCGGCCGCAGTGGATGCCCACCCGCATCCTCAAAGACAAAACACCCCGCGCCGTTTCAATATTGGCAAATTCAGCCATCGCCCGCTGCATCCGCAAACCCGCCCGCACCGCCCTCGCTGTATCCTCTTGGTAAACCCCGGACGGAAACTGCACCAGCATCGCATCTCCGGTAAACTCCAGCAAATCCCCGCCCGATTTGCTGATAATTTCAATCATCGAGGCAAAATAGTCGTTAATCACGCCCAGCAGCGTTTCAGCGCCCTTGCGCCCCTGGGTCGCGTTCGCTTCCAAAAGCGAGGTAAACCCTGCCAAATCCGTGAACAGCAAGGTGCCTGTTTGCCACTGGTAGCGCACCTCGCCCGGGTTGGGCCCAGATTCGGACACGGGCCTGGGCACGTAGTCGTGGAGGATGTAGCGCAGAGTTCGCAGGTGATCGAAAACCCCCATTAGCGTTGCGGGGGACGGATCTACCCACGCAGCAGCGTACAGTTGAGCCGAAAGGAGCGATCGCAGCCGCAGTTCGATCGCAGCTAAGGGAGGATTGTAGGTTAATCTATTAATAATTTCCACCTAAGTTTATTCTTAAAAAATAGGGTAAGTTCGATCAATGTAGAGGCAACACCAATAGCTCGACTTTATACCATTATGATAAGTTTCCAGTGACTCCATACCAACCAAACCCAGAACCCACGAGAGAAACTTCCGCACGTCACAGCTTGCTAGCTCCCGATTTGATCCGAGCTGCTCGATCGGCCTATGGTATGTATCTGAAAGTGCATTCCGAGCAGATGCAGCGTCCGGCGGGTGTAGTTGTCACTCAAGGAAGCGATCGAGGCCAGGTAATTTTTGCTTCGCAGCCGATTTTATTGCCCGGTGAACGTTTTGTTACTTTTGACGAAATTGAATCTCAAATGTATTAATTGGTCATGGGGCATGGGGCATGGGGCATGGGGCATTGACAACTAATATTTATGTTTGCTCGAACGAGTGTCAAAAAATAGGTTTGTAGTGAGAACTTTAGTCCTCAGAATTTGACTTTTGACTAAAGTCCCTACTACAAGCCTTATTGGTAATTTACCGAACACAATATAACAACTAATAAATAACCACAGTCAATCGATTGCGCGATTTTAGATTTTAGATTTTAGAATTGAAGATTGACCCCATGAATAAATTCGGGGGTTCCTTTATCGGATACAGGTTTTTTATTTCTGGACGGATGAATCGCGTGGCGGGTATCCTGGATGCTGGATTGTCAACAGTTAACAGTCAACAGTCAACAGTCAACTTAATGGAAATTATCTTTAATTGCCTTGTCACGGCGATCGTCTTTATTGTCGGAGCGGCTATTGGCAGCTTTCTAAATGTGGTAGTCTATCGGTTGCCTGCGGGTTTGTCGGTGATACACCCTCCTTCTCGCTGTCCCAAATGTTTAAATCAACTCAGAAATTACGAAAATATACCCGTGTTCGGTTGGCTGTGGCTGCGGGGACGCTGCAATCACTGCCGCAGTCGGATTTCTGCCCGCTATCCGCTGGTGGAAGCAGCTACGGGTTTGCTGTTTTTGCTAATCTTTTGGCGGTTTGGCGTAACAGTGCAAACTCTCGGTTTTTGGGCTTTGTTTAGCTGGCTGTTGGCTTTGTCTTTGATTGATTGCGATACAATGACTTTGCCTAATTCTTTAACTCGATCGGGTTTGGTGTTCGGATTGGTTTTCCAAGTGGCGAAAGGTTGGTGGCCGACATTTAGTCCGATCGACTCGATACACTATCTGGTACTCGATGGGATCGCCGGAGCAGTTGTCGGGTTGTGGCTGTTTGACGCCATCGGACTCGCCGGGACGATCGGGCTGGGGCAGAATGCTATGGGCGCCGGAGATACCAAATTGGCCGCCTTGATGGGAGCTTGGCTGGGGTGGAAATACTTGCTGCTAGCGGGATTTATTGCTTGTGTCGCCGGGGCTTTTGTTGGTGGCGGGGCGATCGCCCTCGGCTGGCTCGATCGGCGTCAACCCATGCCTTTCGGCCCCTTTTTGGCTCTCGGTACAGCAATTACTGCTCTGTGGGGGGAAGCCATCTTATCTACTTACTGGCAGTTGTTTTTCCCGAATTTTAGTTTCTGATCCGCAGGTAGTCAGGCGCGATCGAACATAATATTGTCTCAAAAATTGGTAAAATTGTTCCGTGTCTTGGATTACACTTACAACAACTAGCTTTCGTTGGGAAGCGGAATTAATGCAGCAGCTCCTAGCTGCTCATGAAATCCCGGCCCGGATTGTAGACTTGGGCATAGCATCTTATTTGGGGGCTGGAAGTGCTACAGCCCTGCAGGTTCTTCCAGAACACCAGCGAACAGCATCGCTCCTCATCAGTCCAGTTGAAGATGAGCCACAATCTGGTGATTAGTTATTAGTCATTAGTCATTAGTCATTAGTCACTGAACAACTAGCAATTGACAACTAGCAACTCACAATTACTAATTACCAATTCCCAATTCCCAATTACCAATTACCAATTACCAATTACCAAGTTTTAATGTCTCTATTTGATTGGTTTGCAAATCGACGAAAATCAGTACCGAACTCCCAAGAACGACCGGAACGAGAAATTGCGGACGGACTTTGGAATAAATGCGAAGCTTGCGGTGCCCTCAGTTATACCAAAGACCTGCGAGCAAATCAAATGGTTTGCTTGGAATGCGGGCATCATATCAGAGTTTACAGTGACGATCGCATCGAGCAGTTGATCGATCCCAATACCTGGGTACCCCTTAACGAAGGGCTGCACGCCACCGATCCCCTGAAATTTCGCGATCGAAAAAAATATAGCGATCGACTCCGAGAATTTCAAGAAAAAACAGGCCACCTAGACGCCGTAGAAACAGGCACCGGCAAACTAGAAAATTTGCCCGTCGCCCTCGGAGTCATGGAATTTCAGTTCATCGGCGGCAGCATGGGATCGGTTGTCGGAGAAAAGCTGACTCGCCTCATCGAACACGCCACGCGGGAACGCTTGTCCGTAATCATTGTCTGCGCTTCCGGTGGTGCAAGAATGCAAGAAGGAATGCTCAGCTTGATGCAAATGGCTAAAATTTCCGGGGCTCTAGAACGCCACCGGGAAGCGAGACTGCTTTACATCCCGATTTTGACCCACCCGACCACCGGCGGCGTCACCGCCAGTTTTGCCATGCTGGGAGACATTATAATTGCAGAGCCAAAAGCTACTGTGGCCTTTACGGGCGGTCGGGTAATCGAGCAAACTCTGCGGGAAAAGCTGCCGGAAAATTATCAAACTTCCGAATACTCCTTCGCCCACGGTTTTGTAGACTTGATTGTACCCCGGACTCAATTAAAGAAAACTCTCGGTCAGCTCATCAGCCTCCACCAGCCACAGCCTTTCTTGGCAGACTCGGAATTCCCCGCCCTCAATGGCAGCGACAATCACGCTTTGCCCCCGCAGACTCACGCTTTCAAAATTTCTCCCTAAGCTGCTGCGCCGGAGGATTGTCTGTTGGTGAGTGGGGGTACAGAGGGAAATTTCTGAGGAATTGCTCAAAACCCGGCTTCTACCAAAAATATTTGAGTTGGGTAACGAGACGTTCACGCAGAAAGCGGGTTTTGAACCCCGCCCGCGCAAGTCCTATTGGTAATAACGACCCACCAGTGGGATGATATTGATCGGAAGTTGATTGGCCCTGAAGTTAGGCTGGGCAAAAATGCCTAGTCGCAGTTAGCGGTTAGTTAGCTTGCGATCGAACAAAATCTCAGAACAAACTAACAGAACAAGCTAACAGCGCCTTCTAAAATTGTCCGGCTTTCAGTTAATAGCCGTCAACTCAATTTTGACCTGTCAGCGACCTAAAAATTATGGGTTTTGCAGACCTGTCCATCGCAGAAATAGCAGAGGACTTCAACGTCCCTGTTGAAGAGGTGATCCGCTTGTGCGATGAGTTGGAAATTGCCTACAAGCACCCTCAAACCCGTTTGGCTTTGGAGGATGTTAAGGCAATTATGTCCACTCTCGAAAAAAGGCGCGACTCAAAACTTGTTGCAGATTAGATCGCAAAATTCCTCTACCTTTAAAGGTATGGCTGCACAAACTTTCGCCAGTTGTTGCAGAATCAGGGAATTTTGAACACAAATCTGTTTGCCCGGTACGATCTCTTAGCGTTCAATAATTTGCCGGATTTTTTTAAGGAGAACCATGCTTAAAAGATATTTCATTGCTCTGACCGCTGTATTCTTGACATTTCAGTTATTTGTCAGCAGTGCGATGGCTATCGAACTGAGTCCTGAACTTCGCACTCTGCCTTTGAATGACAAGGGTACTCCAGTGGTGCTGAGCCTCAAACAAGTTGAGCAAGGCAAACGCCTGTTCAATTCGGCTTGCGCTCAATGTCACGCTGCGGGCATGACCAAAACTGACCCGAACGTGAATTTGAGCCCGGAAACTCTGGCTTTGGCCAACCCGCCCCGGAATAATATTGAGTCGCTGGTGGACTTTATGAAAAATCCCACCACTTATGACGGGTTTGAGGAAATTTCGGAACTGCATCCGAGCATGAAAAGTGCGGATATTTTCGCTGAGATGAGAAATCTCTCGGATGACGATTTGTACGCGATTGCCGGTCACATTCTGTTGCAGCCAAAAATTGTCTCCAAGCAGTGGGCTGGTGGCAAAGGCGCTCGCTAATCGATTTTAGATTTTAGATTTTGGATTTTGGATTTTGGATTGGGAGAGGGCTGAAGTTCGGCAAGGATTCCTGGCTCGTCGTTTTTCGCTCTAAAATCTGAAATCTAAAATTTACCTCCGGCTCATTGATTATCGCAAAAGGTTGTAGTCCCTCATGCTGCGTCGTGGTGCTTTTGTCTGCTTTCTGTTGGGGATGTTAATTATTTTGCCACTCGTGCTGTTGGCTCCTCAACCTGTTTTGGCTGCTGCCGATTCTTACGTGAATAGGTATTTACAAGCCAGCGAACCTGTGGCTCTGGAGTTGGACTCCCAGGGAAATACTCGCTTGTTTTCGGCGTTTGATTTGTCTGCGGGCAAGGTATTGTTCGAGCAAAATTGCCTGAATTGTCACGTCGGAGGAGCTAATTTGCCCGATCCGACGATATCTCTGTCTTTGGCTGACCTCAAGGGGGCAACGCCTCCCCGCAACAACATCAATAGTCTGGTGGCGTATCTGAGAGAACCGATGACTTATGACGGTACTGAGGAGACTTTTTGGTGTCGCCAAGTGCCGGAAAGCTGGATGCCACAGGCTGAGATTGAAAATTTAGCGGCTTTTGTGATCCGGGCTGCTCAGAAAGCTCCGGGCTGGGGCGTGGAGAATTTTGAGAGTTGAACTGCCACTGCCAAAAAGTGGTAAATTACTCGAAAGAAGGCGATACGACTGCGCGATCGCGCCTGTTTTAACAGGTAAAATATCTAAAGAATCACCCTTTGCGTGTCCATTAGAGGAGAACTGCGTTGAAAAGACTCTTATCTATCGCCCTGTTAGCGATCGCAATTTTTACCGTCGGCTTTGGCCGCCCTGCTTTGGCAGGAGATGCCGCTAACGGAGCTAAAATCTTTAGCGCCAACTGTGCGGCTTGTCACATCGGTGGTGGCAACGTGGTTATGGCTATGAAAACCTTGAAAAAGGAAGCTCTTGAGAAGTACGGCATGAATTCTCTGGAAGCTATTACCACTCAGGTAACTAAGGGCAAAAATGCTATGCCTGCTTTCGGCGCCAAGTTGAAGCCCGAACAAATCGACGATGTAGCAACCTACGTCCTCTCGCAATCTGAGAAAGACTGGAAAGGCTAAACAGCTTCTTTGAAGTCGGACAAGCTGGGCGGGCTTGATTTAATTTAAAACTTGTCCTCCCGATCGCACCCTCTCTCACCCTTTGGCGAATAAATATCGGTTTGCAGCGATCTTAACCTATTTGGGAAAGCGCGCCAGAAATCCGATTTTTACGATCTCAAGGGCGAGGGAGGGACATTTTATTTTAGATTTTAGATTTTTGATTTTTGATTTTTGATTTTTGATTGGAGATTTTTGATTTTTGATTTTTGATTTTTGATTTTTGATTTTTGATTTTTGATTTTTGATTTTTGATTTTTGATTTTTGATTTTT
>NZ_JAUBRP010000018.1:95495-100767 GCF_036701935.1 Microcoleus sp. M2_D5
GATTGGAGATTGAAGATTCCTAAATGCTGATTTTGTAGAAATTGTCAAGCACTATATATTAAGATTTATTATGCTGCGCTTCCTGAATTAAAAGTGTGTGCTAGGATGTAAACCCTTTACTAGCAAAGCCTTGAAATCCAAATTAAAGTCGATCGGGGATCTGGAATCTACACCTGCCATGAACGTAAAAACATCCGCAAAAGTTAAAACTCAAGTTAAAACTCTCGGAGACGCTGCATCTGGGGCGATTGAGAAATATTTCCGCAAAAGTCTAGCGCACGAGGCTGAAGTTATCAAAGACAAAGACGCGGAAGAACTTCATCAAATGCGCGTGGGATTGAGACGTTTGCGATCGGCTGTGACTGGTTTTGCTCCGGTTTTAGATTGGCCAAAAGAGGCTTCTGAACGTAAAATTGGTAAGGTGGGGCGGATTCTGGGAACTCTCAGGGATTTGGATGTGATGCTCGAAAGTCTCCAAAATCGCTATTACTCGAATTTGCCGACTGAGGAACAGGAAGTTTTGGATAAGGCTTTGTCGAATTTGCTCAAACAGCGCCACCGGGCTTTGAAAGGGGTGAGGGCGATTTTAGAGCACAAAACCTACGAATCGCTGAAGCAGTCGATCGAGGATTGGCTGGAAAAACCGAAGTTTCAGGCGATCGAACTTTTGCCAATTGCTGAGGTTTTGCCAGATTTACTGTTACCTCAAGTCAGCGAGTTTTTCCTGCATCCGGCTTGGCTGTTGGGTACAGAATATGAAGATGGCAAAGTTAAAGTTGCTGATGATTTGAACGCTGAGGCTGTCGAAGAGAAGTTAGCAGCGGAGGGAACTATTCTGCACGATTTGCGGAAGCAAGCTAAGCGGGTTCGCTATTTGATGAATCTGTTTGGGGATTTTTACAGTGAGGCTTACGAAGTTTATGTCGAAGATATAAAAGCTATTCAGGAATGTTTGGGCGATATTCAAGACAGTGAAGTTTTAGGCGAGTTTCTGACAGATTTTGTCGATCGCGATCTGAAAAAAGAGTTGCCGAAATTGGCTGGTTTGTTGGCAGAAAATCGCTATGCAGCTTGGCAAAAATGGCAGGTTTTGCAGCGCAGGTATTTGAATTCGGAAATTCGGCAAGGTTTGCGATCGGCTTTAATTCATCCTGTGGTTGAAGATGCTGCTAATGGAAAGTTGCCGCAGGAAAGTTAGGTTTTCGGGCCCAGAGAATGCGCTCGACTGCCGGGAGGGACTAAAAGAGGGATATTTGTAGGGACACAGCCTTGCAGTGTCCTTCATTGTATAACTCAATAAAGGGCGATCGCTCTTGGGGAGAGGTTCAAGAAAAACCTTAACAATTACTCTTTCCAGTAACGAGTTAAAATCCGAATTACTTCACGAGTGTGAAGAAAAAGAAAGGGCGATCGCATTTTTTACCATAGCAAATCACGACTGCAACCACTTCATAAACTTATTCGTCGCAGTACCAATAGACTCTCCGACTTGTTTCTTCAACCGCCACCGCTGAAATGCTTTTTCGTAATCTTCCCCTTCAGTTTGATAAACATTCCAAGCATTTAGTGACAACCCCAATCCCCACGTTAGTAAAATGAAAAGTGACCAAGAAAGCTCGTGCGCTGCTGCTAGATTAAACAAAACTAAAAAAGTATTGATAATGCCATACTTTGTCACATTTTTCTGCAATTTGCGACGACGGTAAGAGTTAAAAACCAGCTTTTCTTGAAATTCTCCTCTAGTTGCTAACCATTGCTGTTCCGCCGCTACAATATCCTGTTCGGAAATGCCCAATTCCGCTGCAATCTCGAAAAGCTGCACTCTGGATAATTCCCCTTCATCCTGTCGCCGCGCGATCGCAAGCTGTAAAATACCCTGAGCATCCTCTGAACCGTAAACTTGACTTATTTGACTTTCATTGGTTGCCATAACAGGTTTCCGATAATTCCTGACATCCTTTCTATCATAGATATAGACGCAGTTAAACGACAGGTAGTGACATTGGCGGATTTCAACACCCGGACATTTGAGTGAGCAAGACTCCTGACTATGGGAGGGGAAATCGAAGAACCGATATATTTCCCCAAATTGCAACTAATTAATTTCCAGAACTGTGACTAAGTTGGCTATCTCGTTTCAACATAAATTGATAAAATATCCCAAACAAAATCACCGCAATCATTCCCACCACTAAAGAACCTTCACCCTCATGCCAATATTTAAACAAATCTAGGCGATAAGATGCAACTAACAATGCCATTCCCGCCACTCGCCAAACATTAATAATAAAACCCAAAATGACAGCGACACCTATTACCAAAGCCTTATTTTGTTTAGTAGGAAACATCACCAAACAAATTACAGCTAAACCTAATAAGTAATTCATTGCCTCTATACCCGAACAACCCCCATTTACCAACACCCTTCCTGTCGGCAAAGCAACATAATTACCATCGCGTGTTACATCAAAACCGACATACCACAAAGAATAATAAGCAAATTTAGCAGTAAGCGAGGTAACAAAATCCACTAAAGGTAACGTAATGACACTGGGGGTGCCATGAAAAAATAGTATTACCAATTCACGCCAATATAGTTTTAAGTTCTGAAAACCTACCGCAAGTAGGCTCACACCTAAACCAGATAAAAAAGGTGCCAGTCTTAAAAAAGGCTCGGATTTACTGGAAACCACAGCACTTTGAAATAAAATAAAAGCTATTAATAGCGTCCCTGCTATTGTCGATAATAGATCGCTTTTTATCTCACGCTGTTTGAGAAGATCCTGGTTGTCCCAAAGCAGGGAACCCACAGCAAACCAAAA
This sequence comes from Microcoleus sp. M2_D5, assembly GCF_036701935.1. Classification (NCBI taxonomy): domain Bacteria; kingdom Bacillati; phylum Cyanobacteriota; class Cyanophyceae; order Oscillatoriales; family Microcoleaceae; genus Microcoleus; species Microcoleus sp. M2_D5. The sequence goes on from NZ_JAUBRP010000018.1 coordinate 98,318, forward strand.
AACTATACTCATCCAAAAATGAGCAACATCGTCCAGCTTCCACAGGAGTGTCATATTCAGAGTTACTAAGGCTGTGGCGATAATGATGAGCCCAAAAGTTTTTATCTTGAACATTTTAGATATTAGTTATTAGTTGATTGATCGGATCCATACTGCGGACAGTTTTTGATTGCCAACCGTAGAATAAGGGTTTCCAGCCGATTCGGCAATCGAAGTACCAACGGAAAATCGATGGTTTTAGACTCCGAACCAAAAAACAGTCCAGACTATTCTTAGATGATATCATAAAAATAGTAAGGGATGCGGACAACTCAGTAGCTTTAATCCCTTCTACGGAAAGGACTTGGAGGATTTTAATTGCCGTAAATCTTTGAGATGAGGTTAGTAGACACTCTGGAATTTGATGAAGGGTGAAACTCAGATGCAACGCATAGCTCAGCATTAGGACACCTAGTGAAAAGACTGTTACTCGAAATGATTGCTTGGATGCCTAGCACTTGTTTACTGGGCCCCTGTAAGCAAAGACTAAAAAGCGAGTAAATCAATCAAAATTAAAAATGCAGCCTCTTCGGTGGTTCATGAAGTACACTATAAAGCTATATTGTGTGGTGTTAATCCTCCGGGTGCGGATCTGCGAAATATTGGTCGATAAAAATTACAGATTGACGGGTGTATCCGCACCAAACAGCAGGCGATCGCTCTTCTTGTTTGTACCGCATCTACATGGAATATGCTGTAACTCTTAATAACAGCGGTAACGCTATAACTGCGTTTCATATTGCCTTAAAAGTCCGGGGTTTTCAGAGTGCCGCGCTATCAGATACTAAAAAACCTGGTTTCACCAAGAAACCAGGTTTTTAGCTCGAACATAAAATCATCAGTTTGGCATTAAGCCAGAGTCGAAAATTAGTTCAAACGATCGCCTATTCAGCTTTTTGAGCCTGAGCGCGTTGCTTTTTGAACATAGCACCAAACCCAACAGCGGCTCCAGCAGCAAGCATTGTTAAAGGTTCAGGAGTAGCTTCAGTGTTGCTAGTGCTGATGGTGCTCATGTAAGAATCGCTTGCACCATTTGGTAAGGCTTGAACGTGCAAACCTAATTTTAATGCACCAGTATTCAAAGCGGAAACTACGTTAGCATAATTTCCAGTAAAGCTCACTCCGAAAGTTTCGCCACCTTGGACCCCCCATTTATTAGCAGCACCAGTATCTCTTGTGAAGGCATAGTCTGTGGTGAAACCATTACCACCTTGAGGCAACTGATCGTTGCCAGCACCACCAATAAAGCGTACATTACCACTGTTAGCAACGTTAGCCACTGCATTAGAGAGATAGCCATTATCATCAAACAAAACTTTACTGATAAACATATCAGATGCTGTGGAATTTCCAGAGTTTAAGATATTAAAAAGAACTGATGAACCCTGGTCAATTACGTTAAATGAAAAGCTATTTGCATAGGCATCTCCTGGCGTATCCCCACCCACGATATTAGCAAAGCTGAAGGCAGAGGAAGGTGCCAAGCCGATGGCAGAGGCAGGTGCTGCGGATACTGCACTAAGAGTAGCGACACCGGCAACAGCTAAAATAGATTTGACTAAGTTTAATTGGGATTTCATGGTTGACACCTTTATTTTTATGTTGACTGGAAGCAGGTTGTTTTCCTTCACATATTCAATCTAAAGCAAAGCACAATTTAATGCAAGTAGGTTTGATAAAGATTCGATGAAGATTGAGAATAAGCTAATTTGATTTAGGCAAAATGCCTAAATAGATGGCTTCTAGCTAGCTATTTCCTATGGCGTGCATCAAAAAATAGGGGTGCTGGCACCCGGATTTTAGTCCTGACTTCTCTCTCTTTTAAAAACCTATAACTCACCTTCCTAAACAGGGGTGTTACACAGCATAATTACTGATAAAACTATTTTTAATCTCTAAATTATGCCCTTAAAAAGTTTTTTATCAGTGAATGTACGGTAGAAAAGTTTAAGTGATAGGTTGATTGGTGGGTAAAAACAGGTAAAAACCGATGATGACAGTGGAATCTGCGGAATGCGGGCTATAACTCAGGACAAAATCTGGGATCGTATTCGGTGCGTGGATTCTCGCTTTCGGATTCAGCAACCAGCGCCATTTAGACTTATATATTGCACCATTACCAAGAACCGGCTTTGGGGCTCGTTCCACAAAGAATGAGTTTTCTGGTGGGGAGTGGGGGTTGGGCTGGAGAGGCAGCCCAAAACAGGCTTATCTATCGTGGTGCAACATCTCAATTTACAGACCAATGGTTTCGGTGCTCCTTATTATCTGTGAGGCTGGAACTTTGGCCGACTAAAGGGACGACTCGACTTTCTGGGACATAAGACCTCTTGCAAAAATCCTTTTCCTCAATTGATGGGACGGGCTCTCCGGCCCATCCCACCAGAAAAAATAACTCTTGTGGGATGGGC
>NZ_JAUBRP010000019.1:0-32856 GCF_036701935.1 Microcoleus sp. M2_D5
ATAGACGGGCGGGACGCCCATCCCACAATAACAATTAAAATTATAAGTTATTTAATCCACGATCCTTAGCTATAAGCCCTGTGGAATTCATTCCCTGGCAAAGAGTTTCATCGCTTTTAATTCCTCCGTCAGATACACAACCTGAGTTAATCTACCAGTTATCAACCGCATGAGGTACACTCAGTCAAGTTCATTAGCGTTTTGGACTCGCACACCGCAATCCTCTTTCATGAGGGCGAGCAACTCATAACGTTTTAAGATAGCTCAAAGCTTGTGTTTAAAAACTCGCCCATTCCCTAGGTAGAAGTAAAAAGTCTAGCTTCCCTTTCTACCGATGGCGGATTTTCCTTAAAGTTGCTTGGAAAAATTGATGCGATCGAACAACTGCTTGATGAAAAAAATGATGCTAGTTTAAAATAGTTATGCCAAGGGTTTAAAAAAAAATATCCGCATCTAAGCCAGTATATCTTATTACGCGATCACCCAAAAAACATTAAATTTTAATTCAAATTTATCCCTTCACAGGTAAAACGATCGCAAACTCAGTCCCCACTCCCGGCTCGCCATTCACCTCGATGCTTCCGCCATGTTTCTCTACCGCAATCTGGTGGACAATTGCCAACCCCAATCCAGTTCCTTTGCCGACACCTTTCGTCGTGAACAAATGGTCGAATATCTGCTGTTTAACTTCCTCTTTGATTCCGGTGCCGTTATCAGCAATTTTAATTTTAATGTACCCTTCGCCGACTATATCCGTGCAGATAGTGATGCGGTTGGGATTGGCGGTAATTTGGCTAAAAGTTCGTCCTATATTTGACTCTTCTAAGGCATCGATCGCATTGGCAAGCAGGTTCATGAAAACTTGATTCAATTGACCGGGAAAACATTCTATTTTAGGGAGATTTCCGTATTTAGTTATCACTTCTATCTGCGGGCGGTGTTCGTTTGCTTTGAGACGGTGTTTCAAAATTAAAATAGCGCTATCAATGCCTTCGTGAATATTAAAAGGAACTTTGTAGTCTTTGTCGCCTCTGGAGAAGGTACGCAAACTGTTGCTGATGCTGCAAATGCGCTCGCATCCAAGTTGCATTGAATCAATCATTTTCGGTAAATCTTCCAAAAGATAATCGAGGTCTATCTCTTCGGCGTGGTCGGCTATTTCCGATGGCGATGCAGCGGAGCGATACAATTCTAAGTGTTCGATCACATCTTCCAAACTCCTTTTAGCTTCGCTTAAATTGCCAGAAATAAATCCAATCGGATTGTTAATTTCGTGGGCGACTCCGGCGACCAAATTACCCAATGCCGACATTTTTTCGCTTTGCACGATTTGCAGTTGTGCTTGCTGTAAATTTTTTAAAGTTCGTTCTAGCTGTTGATTTTGCTCTTGCAAAAGTTCGGCTGCTCGCTTGCGATCGGTGGCATCAACACCCAAACCGATAATCCCGATTGTCTCGCCCTGGGAATTTTTTAACTGCACTTTCGTGATTTCTAAATCGTGTAGTTTGCCGTCAACAAGTCTGAGAATTTCGCTGGAGTAATGCGGCAAATCTTGAGCAAGGCAGGCGGCATCTGAAGCCAGACAGCCCGCTGCATTCTCCCCCAGTATATCTTTATAGTGATCGACATCTAGGAAATCGCTTATAGCCACACCCACATCTTGAGAAAATGTCTTGTTCAAAAACTGTACTTTACCACTGGGATTAACCATCCAAATCCAAATCGGAGCGACATCAAGAATTGCTTGGAGCATTTTTTTCTGATCGGCAAGCTGAGCTTCGGTTCTGCTAAATTTTACTAGCGATCGCTCTAATTGTTGGTTGTAATCCTGATATTTTTTATAGAGCAGAGCATTTTGCAAACAGATGGCTGCCTGGGAACACAGGAGATTGAGAAGTTGCAGGCGATCTCGAGTAAAAACTCTTGCGGTTAAGCGATTTTCCAGATACAAAATGCTGACTAAGTTGCCTCGATCGAGAATCGGCCAACACAACAGGCTCTGCGGTTGGTATTTGAGGATGTAGGAGTCGGAATCCCAATCGCGTTGTTGAGCGAGATCCCGAACAATCACAGGTTTCAATAAATTTTTAACGCAGTCAACAATTTTGAGGGGCAAGATATCGCTGTTTTCATCGAGTGTTGCGGATGATAAGTCGATCGCCCACTCGACTCCCGAATTGTCCAGCGCGCTGGTAGCCGCGATTTCCCATTGATTGCCGTTTGGTAAAATCAGCGCTCCTTTGTCAGCTCCTGTATTTTTCATCGCCAGTTGCATGAGTTTGGCAATCAGTCGATCGAGTTCTCTTTCACTAGAGAGCGCTTGACAAGCTTTGAGCACTGTTGAAAAATTTCCGAAATCTGAGACGCTCGCTGAAACAGACGGATGAATGGACGGATGAATGGATGGATGAAGCGATTGATTTTTCCCAGCAGGTGTTGGAAAATTTGCTAATGGATGTTCAGAGAGTTTTGCGGTTTCTAAAATCGGTTTTAATAGTTGAGGATAACGTTGTTCTAAGTCGTCTATTTTGGCTCTATCTCCCCAGCGGACATAACAATCATAGGCATCTATCATATATAGTCTGGCAATTTTTTCCCTTCCTAATGACAGGTAAAATTTAGCAGCGAGTTCGCAGGCGAGAGCTTCTTCATTGACATATTCGTTAGCTTTAGCTCCGGTAATAGCTCGATCGTACAATTCCATTGCTTCTGCTGTCTGTCCCAAAACGCCCAGCAATTCTGCCTCAACCAGATCGAACTTGTGTTGGTAATTGCTCGGCGTATGGTGCGCGAATTCTTTGAGTTTTTTCTGACTAGCCCCAACGCGCTTCAGGATTTGTTGGCGCTCCGCGGGTGGGGCCTCTGCATAGATTGCCAAATCTGCCAGCGCATCATAAAAGTCGTGCATCATCGTTACTAGCATCAAAACACAATTCCCAAGATAAGGTTTACCTCCATTTCCCCTGTCGATTGGCTGCGGATTACGGCTCGAATATATCCCGAATCCGTGGCCTTTTTTTGCTAAATTTTATACACCTCTCTATAGCAGGTAACAGTCAAGATTAATTGAAAGATTGGAAGGTTTAATGTATTTGTAAATAACCGGTCTGCGTTTCATTCTGTCGAAATTTTCTGTTCTGTTTAGGACTATTTCTACCGATGCAATTAACGGTCGCTAATGCAACTTTTTGTGATTTTGGCAGCACCGCCTCCCAGAAATCCTCAGCCACAATGGCCTAGGTTTGAGAATTTTAGCGATGGGTTGTCGGTCTTTCTGGCCCATGAATCGAGCGATAGCCGAGCGAGAATCTGTGTACGATTGCGCGATTGCGCGATCGAGCGATACCCCGGTATTACCCTAGTCAAATATACTGCATTTATTATTGTGTCCATATTGGCTGACCTCAACCCAGACATTAACTTGACAAAACTTTATCTATATATCTTAGGGCATAAACACCATAATTTTCGAGCTGTCGATCAAAAAATCAAATTATCTATTAAAAAATAATGTTTTATACTTGGGCGATCGCGATTAAAGCTGTTTACTTACGTATAAGTTTCTGCTGTTAATCTCAAAAGCGATTAAATAAACGCAAAATACCGTATAAACACCTCCTTGTCATGTAGTTAAAAATACACACCTTAATTAATTGAATTTAATATAGCTCGATCGCCCAAATTTCCGCGAAGCGGGTCAAAAAGTTATTACCTTAAAAAATCTAAATATAATTTATAGAAATTAGAAAGAATCTGTCGTGAAAAAAGTGGCATTCCAGTCCCCTCTAGAAAAGGACAGGGCCGTTGCATTGTGGTGAAACCCTCTTCCACTCTACTTCCGGCCTAATAGCCCTCCCAGAGGTTAAAAACCAAATAAAATATTAATAGGCAGTAGTCTTCACATGACAATTCCCGCATCCAGAATACCCGCCACGCGATCGATCCGTCCAGAAATAAAAAACCTGTATCCCATAAAACTTGCCGAACGTATTTATCTCGCGCAAGTCAATGCTAAAATCTAAAATCTAAAATCTAAAATCTAAAATTGATTGACTTTACCTACATTCCGACAGAGGTTAAAACCCCTGTCGGAATGTAGCTTCCAGAAAAGGAAACAGCGTTATTTGAGATTAGTCGTCTGTCGCTCTTTTGGCCTATCGTTGAGTTAAGTCAATATCTCGATTCACTTTCGAGCAAATATCGTCTGAGGCATCTTGACCCTTCTATCTTGCATCTCGTGCTGCATCATTGATATTTTCTTGGCCGCCGGCGGTATTATATCTCAGAGACTCAGTACCTTCTGATACTCTTTCTTTTGCTCCCTCGGTGGCTTCTTTAACAATATCTTTTGCTCCCTTCAAGCCTTCGCGAGTGTTTTCTTTAAGATTTGCAAAGCCTTGTTTGGTTTTGTCGCCAAAGTCATCAGCTTTCTGCTGGGCGGTGCGAGCATCCTCCTTGATTTTTTCGCCAATTTGGTCGAGTTTTTCAGGCGCATCATCCGCTACCCGCCGCACATTTTCACCTACATTGTTGCTAGATTTCGTCTCAATGCGGCGCTGCGCTTGATCTTTGAGAAGCTGAGCTTTTGCTTCTGTTGTTGTCATCTTTTTGTTTCTAGGATCGACATCGCTGTAATCGTTCATGCCGCCTTTGAATTCGGACGTTACAGCCCCGCTCGGCACTTCTTCTCTAATTTGGTCGGCAGTTTTTCCTTTTCCTGTCGTCACATCAGTTTTTCCTGCCATAATATCAGGGGCGCTGCTGCAGGCCGTACTCACAAATACTAAAATGCCAGCCAGAAAAACTGTTAAAATTTGTACAGCTCGAATTTTTTTCAGAAATGCAGTTAGTCTCTTCATAAAAATGCTCCTTTCTATTGTGAGATGCTCAAATGCCTTGTGGCTTTGTAGATGTCTAGCCTTACCAAATTAGGTACTTAAACACTTTTTTAAGTATACGAATAGAAACTGTAGTTTTTCATCTATCCCAAGTTACATTCCTTAAGTTATAGTAGAAGGAAGAAGGAAGAAGGATCTTGATCTTGGCGAGCGGAGAGAAATCATCGATCGGGAAGAAGGAATGGACAATCCTCAATCTTTTACCCATTATTAAAAGTCGCAGCACACCCCACCGCAGAAGGCAATGTCGTTTGCATACATAGCTGTTTGGTTCTCCATGCCTGCAATATGTTGAAATGTTGTGCGTGTTCGGCTCAAAAAAAACCTTCTAGTCAGGAACTAGAAGGAATGTGGTGTATTATCTCAAGTACAACAAGGTCTTTAATCGCAATTGTGATGGCACATCCCGATCGCACACATCTGTCTAATGGCTGAAAGTATCTGTACAGTTACTAAGGATTTTGAATCGCTGTTTTTAGACTTTTGCAGAATTCGCCGATCGCCTCTAAACCCTGTTCTGGAGTTCCTTGGGCCAAGCGTTTGACAAAAGCACTACCAACAATCGCAGCATCTGCACCCCATTCTTTCACTTGGCGAGCGTGTTCGGGTTGCGATATACCAAACCCGACGCCGATGGGTTTGTCGGTGACGGCGCGAAGTTCTTGCAGCAACTCTTTTGCTCTCGTTTCTAAGCCTTCGCGCACTCCCGTCACCCCCGTCACGCTGACTAAGTAAATAAATCCTTGAGACTGGCGAGCGATCGCTTCTATACGACTTTTGGGACTTGTCGGAGCCACTAATAATGTTAGTTCAATCCCTAATTTGTTGGCAGGTTGGATGAGACTGTCTGCTTCTTCTAAGGGCAAGTCTGGTACAACCAATCCCTGAACTCCAGCACTTTTGATTTGCTGCAAGAAGGTTTCTATACCTCGGTACAAAATCGGGTTGTAGTATGTGAAGAGAATGATGGGCGATCGCAAATTCGGACTAACTTTCGCTACCATTTCCAGCACCGAATCTAACCGCGTCCCCCCCTGTAGAGCCCTTGTAGCAGCAGCTTGAATCACCGGCCCGTCAGCTAGCGGGTCAGAATAGGGAACGCCAAGCTCGATCGCATCTGCACCGTTATCATCCAAAACTTGCAGTGCTTTAGCCGTTGTCTCCAAGTCTGGGTCGCCAGCAGTAATAAAAGGAATCAATGCACATTGGTGGTTCTTGCGTAACGTTTCAAAACAATTAGAAATAGTCATTAGTTATTAGTCATCAGTCATTGGTTGTTGGCAGTTGGTTGTTGGCAGTTGGTTGTTGGCAGTTGGTTGTTGGCAGTTGGCAGTTGGTTGTTGGCAGTTGGTATTAGCTAATAACAACTAATATCATGTCCGAGCGATTAACCATAATAGCCCGGTCGGGGCGGGTTTTTGATATTGTCAATTATGGGCGGTATTGTTTGTGAACCCGCCCCTACAAAAATCGATCTCGCTCGACCGGACATGATATAACAACTAACCACTGACAACTAACAACTAACCACTGACAATTGACAACTAACCACTGACTAACTATCTTTTTCCTGCTCAATTTCGGCTTGAAGTTTGGCTAATTCTTCAGGAGTGAGTGCATCCAGTTGCTTCTGCAAGACAGCTTCTTTGTAGTCTTGCAATTGCTGGCTGTAGGTCATATTTTGAGTCAGTGCTCGAAATAAATAAGTCACCAGCCAGCCAATCAAGCCAGCAACCAAAAACAACTGACTCCAAATCCCGGCATTCATACTGTCGAGTCCGGCAAATTGCAGTAGCAAGTAGACAAACCCACCTGCTACAAAAAAGCCGACACTGATTCCAATTACGTCAATACGTCGCATTTAGGCTTCTATCTGCCGCCGTTTGGGCCGAAAATTCAAAAATGGAGCTAGGAGAAACATACCTGGGAAGAAGAAGAACATCAAGAAGTACATGAAGCCGCGCTCAAAAGAGGTAGCGACGTACCAGCGACTGTTCAGGTAAGCGTAGGTGGCCGCGGGTACTACCAGGAGGTAGGCTCCTGCCAAGACGGCGTAAAGCAGTAAGGTAATATACATAGATTTGCTTTAGGGGAATAATAACACCGGTAAGTCAGTTGACACGCTCCGTTAGCTGGTTAACTATTGTACCGCTTGCGGAGATCCAGCGCGACTTTTGGGAATTTTTTGATTAGGGGTTGCGTAAATTGGGGTTTTGGCTGTAGAATAAAAGGCTGTTGCTGTTAATCGCTCAAAACGACAGCAGCTTAACCAAAGGGGGGCGTGGCGGAATGGTAGACGCTACGGACTTAAAATCCGTTGACCCGAAACGGTCGTGTGGGTTCAAGTCCCTCCGCCCCCATCTATTTCAATCGTTTGTGATTCAACGGTTTCAGATTTCTTGTCACCAAGAGTTCTGTTTGCCGCTCAATTTTCGCGCTAATGGTTTTCTACTATGTCCAAAAGCGCCTCTATATCTGCCCAGTTCGCCCCGGACTTTTTGCGTCAGGCTGTCAACGAGTTGAGCAAGTCGGCTGGTTCTGGAAATGGGGCGGCTGTCGGAGCTGAGTTTAAATAGTGGAATAACAAATTATGTGCCGTCGTTAACACATTAATGTCCTCAAAATAGACAATATCTAGCTTCAAGTTTGAGATGAGGCGGGTAGTGCGATCGCAAACTCTGCTCCCCCTCCCAAAGATGAAATTACCTCTATTTTTCCCCGATGTTTTTCCACAATCTGGTAGCAAATTGCGAGTCCGATACCAGTGCCTTTTCCTGGTTCTTTCGTTGTAAAAAATGGGTCAAATAGCTTACTGTGGATGGCGGATGGAATGCCGGGGCCGTTATCGCAAATTCGCACCATAATTTGGTTGCTGTCCAACTTTTGCGTCTGAATTAAAATCTGAGGATTTTCCCCTTTTTTAGAGTCATGGGATGACTCTTCTAGTGCATCTATCGCATTTGCTATAATATTCATAAATACTTGATTGAGCTGCGCTGGGTAACACTCTATTTCGGGCAATTGTCCATAGTTTTTGACAACTTCAATTCCGTGCTTGAGCCGACTGTTCAAAATCAACAGTGTATTGTCAATGCCTTCATGAATATCAACTAATTTCATTTGAGATTCATCTAAGCGAGAGAAGTTTCGCAAAGACAAAACTATTTGCCGGATGCGTTCTGAACCTATTTTCATAGATTCAAGCAGTTTTAGTAAATCTTCTGTGATAAATTCTAGTTCTATTTCTGCGATTTCTTGTGCGATCGCCTCTGTGGGTTGCGGGTATTCCTGCTGATAGAGACGGAGTAAATTCAGCAAGTTTATAATATACTCGTTGGCGTATTCTAGGTTGCCGTGAATAAAATTAATAGGGTTGTTGATTTCATGGGCTACGCCTGCCACCATTTGCCCTAAACTGGACATTTTTTCGGTTTGGATTAACTGGGTTTGGGTGTGTTTTAGTTGGTGAAGCGCTGCTGTAAGCTCTTCTGTTCTTTCTTCTACTCGCTCTTCCAAAGTTTGGCGAGCCAGCTCTAATTCATGGGTGTATTCTGCTACCCATTGAACTAATTGATTGATGGATTTTGCTAAGGTTCCTACTTCATCTTCTGTGGTGACAGGTGCTTGCAAATCAAAATTTGCTTGTTGAGTAATAGTTTTAGCAACGCTGGTTACAGCTTGGATAGGGATGGCGATCGCGCGGCTGGTACAGATGGCTAGAAAAGTAGCGATCGCAACTGACACTAACATACTCACTACGATGATTTGCACTCGCAATTTCTCAGCTATATTAAAATTCACATAGGCTTGTCTTTGCTGTGCCTTAGCTACTTCTGTCATCAAGCTCAAACTCTCTGACAGTCGCTCAAACTTAACATCTAGCTTAACAGCTCTATCCCCTCTGATTAAATCCAATACTTGCTGCTGTGCCTCTTTAACTTCTTCGGGTTTTAGTGAGGAGGGAGCTATTTCTGGCCAAAAAGATTTGAGCAATTGAGAATAGGAATCTGTCGCAGTTGTGTAACCGTCTAACAATTCCTTTAAATCAGCAGAACTTACTGCTAAGTCTGTGGAATGTTCTTCCGTAAATAAAGCTAGTTCTGCAATATTTTTTTTTACTACATCAACATCTTTCAAGAACTTAGCAGTTTCATATTCAAACCAGATTGAATTTCCCAAGACAGAGATTAGCCGTTTGGGATGTGACTGCACTGCCTGCACGGAATATTCTAAATCCCTGAGCAAATGTTGTTGCTCGTCGGCGAAGGTTAAAGCTTGGAAAGCTTGCTTTTGGTAATAGTCTCCACAGAGCATTCCCCCTGTGGTTCCTAGTACGGCTATTCCCATTGCTAGGGAGTAGCCATAATTAATTTTTTTGGCAATGCTTAACCGAGAAATGAAACGGTTAATTGCAGTGAAGGGAGTTTTTGTGAGAGGATTTTTGATGTCGCGAGATCCTTCAGTGACAGCGGCATTATTTTTTCGTCTATTGAGGATAAGGTTTTTTAACCTCACAGCCCCATTCTCTCCCTGTTCAAACTTTTGCATACTGGCAACCAGATATAAATTTTAACAAGTTTAGTAGTAAATGCACATAAATAAAGTCTCTTATTCGCAGTAGGGAATATTCCCTATAGTTGATGAATTAAGGGCTAAAGCTATACTACAAATTGGGTATTAGATAAAATTTAACCTTAAAAGACATTCCCCTGACCAATGGCTTTATAAACTTCACGAATCATGTTATAATCACTGTCGTTTGCTGGCACCAGTTTAGCTCCTTGATACTTATCATTAGCTTTTCCAACTAAAATTGCTTCAATTAGCTTGTCTTGATTTTCTACCAGGCGATCGCGCATTTTTTCAACAACAACAATAGGCAGATTGCTACTAGCTACAAACAAATCATTAGGCAAGGGTTGCCCTGTTGCGATTAGCCGAAACTCACTTTCAGATAAACCCTCGCTATTGAGCAAGTTTTGGTATCTTGTATAACCGATTGCTAAGGCATCAACTTCACCCTTTTTGAGAGCTTGTAAACCATTTTTACCCAACATTGAGATTTTGATGTCAGTTTGGGGATTTAAGCCAGCTTCGAGTAGAATTTTAATCGGGCCTAAATGACCGCTAGTTGAACCTACTTCCCACATAGCTGTTGTTTTACCTTTCAATTGTGCTGCTGACTTAATCTCGCTATTGGCAGAAACAGCAATAATTGAGTGATACTCCGGGCGGGTGATGGCAATGATGGGAACAGCATTTGTCCGGGCCCGCATAATCACGTATTCAGATGGCCCTGTTAGAGCTAATTTTAGCTGACCAGACTGGAGAGCTACGGCTGCTGCTATATAGTTATCTACGGGGAACAATTCAATTTTTTTCTCCAAAACTTCCCCTAGAACAGTCCGAAATGTTTGATAATTTTGCTGCAAATCTTCTGCACCCCGAACATCAGTTACAGCAAATTCAAGGGTTTCTGGTTCACTTACGGCAAAATTGGAAGAAGTGCGATTAGATTGATTTACTGTTGTAGAACAACTTGCTACAAGCAATAGCGATAACCCAACAAAATGCCGCCGCTTCATAATTTTTAGGAGTTTTAGTGGCAGTTGAAAATTGCATGACTATTATAAGCTATTTGGAATAAGCTTTCGTTAAAATAGATTATCCGTTGGTTAAGCTTCAGTCAACTGTTGCGGCAAAATCATTAAGAAAATTTTTGTCTATCGGTGTTATGGTTGGGAGCATAAGGCAGCGGCTATTGTAAACCTAACTCATTAAACGCTGCCAGCCTTAACTCACAGGAATCGCAAACGCGGCCAGCAACTTTATCGCTGCCGTAACAAAACCAAGTGTTTTCGCAAGGCACTCGCCCATTATGGCCTAATTTAATGATTTCTGTCTTTTTTAGCTCAATCAGCGGTAAGCTGTGGAGCATTTAAAATGGTATTGTATGGTGCGTCAGTTTTAAGGCGTTTTCCATGTATAGTCAGTGTTCGCTTCGCTTCGCACCCGGAGCGACCTCGTTAGTGGTTTAAATGCTCCACAGCTTATTAAGATAGAGAGTGCATCACGTTCTTTCCCCTATTGTGCCCCTATGCGAAATACTTTTTGCATGGTTTGAATATAATGGGGGCGACAGTCTCGATAGCGGGAATAATCTAAAGTCTTGATACTAATGTATACGCAGCAACTGGCAAAGTAATCACAAATTCCGTGCCCTGTCCTATTTGAGAGTTTACCTCAATTTTGCCTTGATGTTTGGCAAGGATTTGATAGGAAATAGCCAATCCCAATCCAGTACCTTTGCCGATCGACTTTGTAGTAAAAAATGGGTCAAATATCTGTTGGGCACTGGCGGACGCAATTCCCGGCCCGTTATCCCGAATCTTGACGGTGACAGTATTCTCTGCCGTAATTTCCGTGCTAATCCAAATGGTTGGCGAATAGCCTTTGTCTTGCTTTTTCACCTCCTCCAGCGCATCTATTGCATTACTAATAATATTCATAAATACTTGATTGAGTTGGGCCAGATAGCACTCAACCGCAGGCAACTTGCCGTATTGTTTAATAACTTGAATACCTTGTTTGAGCCGGTGATTGAGAATTACGAGGGTGCTATCAATTCCTTCGTGAATGTCGGCTGATTTCATTTTTCCGTCGTCCGATCGCGAAAAATTCCGCATGGATACGACAATTTCGCGAATGCGATCGGCTCCCATTTTCATCGAAGAGAGGGTTTTTGGCAAATCTTCTCTGAGAAATTCGAGTTCAATGTCTTCGATGCGCTCTAGAATGGCATCTGGTGGGTTGGGATAATATTCTTGATAGAGAGTTACCAAACCTGCCAAATCTTCGATATATTGGTTGGCATAGTCAATGTTGCCCCCGATGAAGTTGACAGGATTGTTAATTTCGTGGGCTATCCCTGCCACCATTTGACCGAGAGACGACATTTTTTCGGTTTGAATTAATTGGGATTGAGTTTCTTTGAGTTCTTTTGTATACTCGCTAACTCGCTGAATCAATTGATTGAAAGAGACAGCTAAAACTCCGATTTCGTCGTCGGTTGTGACTGGTACTTGCAGGTTGAAATTCGATTCGCGAGCAACTTGCTGAGCGACATTAGTAACGGTTTCGAGGGGTTGGGCGATCGCGCGGCTGGTTTTGTCCGCTAGCAGGGCGGCTAGGAGTGCTGAAATTAGCATACTCCCGAGAAGAATTCGGTTTCGCAAATTTTCAGATTCTTCTAATGCTTGGATTCCTTCCTGTTTGTGAATTTCTACTGTAGAAATTAGCTCGGTTAAACTGTGAGCGAGGCCATCTAGTACGATCGCCTCTTGGCCGCTGCTAGTCCTCAACATTTGTAGCTGTGCGGACTCGATGCTTTTGGGGGGCAAATTCCCCACTTCCGCTTCTTTTAACTGCAATTTAATTAGCTGAGCGTAGTAATCAATGACGAGGGCAGATTTCTTCAATATAGCGTGCAATGCTGCTTCTTCTGTTGCTAGTCCTTCGGGATGTTCTCGTGCGAAAGATTCAAGTTCTGAAATCAGGATTTTGGCCTGATTGATTTGCCCGACAAAGCGATCGTGTTCGTATTGCAGCCACACGGCGTTTCCCAAAACGACTGGCAATCTCGCCGCGTGCGATCGGGCTTCAAATACGGTATTTTGCAAATTTTGCAGCAGTTGCTGCTGCTGCCCAGCAACATTTACCTGAACTAAAGCTTGCTGGTGAAAGTAGTCTCCCAATCTCAGTCCCGCACCAGTTCCCAAAATCGCTATGCCGATAGCTAAAGCATAGCCATAGCTGATTTTTTGACCGATCCGCAAATAGTTGAATCGTCCTTTTAGCCAACTTATATTAATGTTTGAATGGTGTAACAAGGTTTTTTTAGCAGAGTGTTCTTGCTCTACTTTGCTATCTTGGGGCTGAGTGTGGGTAAATAATAACATTGAAAGCTCCTCCCAAAACAATCAGGAGTAATTGAGCGAATAAATGCAGAAGGCACTTATGCTGAAAGCAGAAAGCTGTTTTGAGTGTTTAATTTTTAAATTTTAAATTTTTAACTCAAAAATCACAACTCAAGACTCAAGGCTTCCCCTAGTATCTCTCTTTTTCGACTAGAGTGTTTGTGATCTATATCAACAATCTATGTGATTATACGCAAATTTACAAAAGTTATGATAAGAGCGATTAGTATTTGTAGTCAGTTGGAACACAAGCCCCAACTACCGGCTCTCCCCGTTTTTCTTTTTCTGCCAGTTCTAGGTTGAATTCCAGCACTTTTGCTAAAATATCGTCGCTGTCAGTAAATCCATAAGCTGCATTACATTCGCGATCGAGCGCTTCATGAAGTTTATAAAGTTGACTTGTGGGTTCTTCAAAAAACTTATTGTAAACTTGAGTAATTCCCCACTGCTTTGCGGACATTTGTTGAGTGCGGTATTGATGCAATTCGACCGCCGTTGCCCGAATTTGCTCTACTGATTTACGAGTCGGTGTCTGGGGAAATGGGAAAGTTTCAAAGCAGGTATTGTGGGTGTATGCGATATCTCCTTTGAGAGTTGATTTTTGAGCGTGCATCCAAATTCGGTGAATGTTAGATGAGAGAATGCCGAGAATATAAAAGTCTTCTGAGGCAACAACTACTGATTTGTCTCCCGGCAGCCAACTAACGGGGGCGGGAATGAAGACAGCCCACTTTGAGACTCTCGGTACAGTGAAGTAGTCAGATAAGGGGGCGATCGCCTTTCTCATTCCTTGATTAGTACGCTTAAATCTCCACCACTTTTCTCGCAGAATAGCTTCGCGGTTTTGCTCGCGTTCAGGTTTAACATGAATCCTAATATGCTCTAGTGGTAGTTCGTAATTGCTAGCTTCTTCAATACTCATATCATTAAAATCAATAATCCAGCGTTCCGGCGTACAATTAGGATTTTTTGCGAGATTTGCCCCCATTGAAAAAAGTTTAAGAACCTCTTGATTTTTCGCATCAGCTTTAATCCAATCATTAACCTGCTGTTGAGTAACAATAAACCCCATTCCCACTGGAATTACACCTTGAAAGCATTTGTTTGAGTTCGCTGACAACCGGGCAGCTTGAGAAACATCAATCGTAGCTTGTAGCGAAGAGTTAATACTTGAAACCGCGAGATTATCTAAATAGTAAACTTTCGGCTTTTCCTTGCTCCAGTTAATCAAACTAACATGAACCTTAGCTTCCCCAGACCAAGGCTGAGTAGAAACGGCTGCATAAATGTAACCGCCATTTTGCGCGACATAATCTAAAGCAGCAGCACGACTTTTACCTTGACTAATTGAATTAGTAGCAACTAAACCAGCCCTGCCATTTAGTTCTAAATTATTGTGAGCAATGCGAAACCAATAAGCACAAAAATCAACCGAATCTTTCACATCAGGAAAGCGTTTAAACACGCGGTCAATATATTCATCTCCCAGGGCAATTCTCATGTGCTTTCCGCCTAAAAACGGAGGATTCCCGATAATCGCGTCAGCCTTTACCCAATCAGTAAATAAAGCATCAGCACAGACAATATTTTTATCCAAAGTATCCAAAGGCAGAGAAGGTTCTTTCAATCCCAAATTGTCGATCGCCACCTTGCGGCCAATCATCAACGTCACTCGCGCCAACTCCACCGCAAACGAGTTAATATCCATGCCGTAAAATTGCAGCGGCGTGACTAAATTCATATAACCTCTTGTACCGTCGAACTCGTTTAGCTTATCTAAAAGTAACTTTTCAACTTGCTTGAGTTCCTGATAAGCTACATACAGAAAATTACCCGAACCACAAGCCGGATCTAGGACGCGATAGCGACCTAATTCTTGGTGCAGATTTTGCAGTTTGGCTACGGTATTTGCAGCGTTAATTCGCTCTTCCCAGTAATAGCTAATTGTGGGCAAAACAATGCGGCGAATGTCTCCCTCAGTAGTAAAGTGAATCCCGTAAGCGCGGCGCTGTTTTTTATCTGTTTTCAAAGCGGATTCAAAGATATTGCCAAAAATAGAAGGGCGTACCTGACTCCAATTTTGTTCGGCACAAACTTCTAATATTTTCAACTCTCCCTGTTGCAGTTCAATGGGGTGTATTTCCGAAAATAATCCGCCGTTGAAATACTCGACTCCTTCATAACGTCCTGCGGGCGTGACTCCCTGCTGATTCATTGCTTGAAATAAGCCGCCCAAGACATCGTAAGAACTTGCTCCTTCTAGGCAATCTTTGACGCAGCGAGTAAAGAATGCCGGCGGCAAAAGTCCTCTATCTTCGGCAAACATTGCTAAGACGCACTGCAACACAAATCGCTGGGCCTGAAACTGATTAAATTTAGCAAATTTGCGCTCTTGGCCGCGATCGATTAACATTTCCAGCAGCATCCCCATTCTGCTAGCAGCTTTTTCGGTAATCTCGACTTGGTTGTTTTTGAATATGGGGCGGCGGCTGGTAGATTCCATGAAGGCAAAAGCGGGCGATCGCGCGGGCAATTGCTTTAGGGATATAATGTCTACAGGCTGATCCGGCTGAAGGTCGAAATCGTAAATGTGAAACTCGTCAAAATTGCACATCATCACGTAGCGCGGGCGATCGTCTTTTTTGAGGCGAATATAATAGCGTTCTGTTTGGGTGCGGTGTTCTCTTTTAGTCAAATCTTCACCGCGCTTTTTCATTTCAATCAAAACGTGCTTTTTCCACACCAAATCAGCAAATCCGAGTTGACCTTTTTTGCTGCTTTTTTCTATGCGTTCCTCATAGGTTGCGCCGGCTTCTAATGCCCCCTCGTGGCCGAAAGCCCGAAAGAAGCGGTCTAAAAATACCTGTGCTTGTCCTTTTTCATCGCCTGTAATGTGTTGTTGGCAGTAGGTGACGAATTTTTGGAGGCTTTCAGGGGTGGCTGGCATGGGAGGATAATTTAAAACGCATATTAATTAGTATAATCTGGTTAGAAGTTACGCAGCGATCGCTTAAAATTTCGATACTCCCTAGCCTTTTTTAAAGAGAGTAGAATTGATTCATACTTCCTTGGCCCGCCATGCCCGCCATGCCCGCCATGCCCGCCAGGGACTGAAGTCCCTGTCTAATAGCAAAAGTCGGTTGAAACCGACTGAAATACAGGACTTACGCACAGCAAGCAAATACTAACTTTACAGTCCTCATAGCGAGGACTTTCGCTTTGAGGCAGGGAATTCATTCCCTGCCGGACTATCGGACTGTCGGAATATCAAACTACATCAGTGACCGATCATCCAAGGCCGTCCCCCTCGGTGTTCGCGATTCCGCTGCGGTTTAGGTTCCTCAGAACGCTTAACTACCTCCGGTTCCCGATTTTCTTGACCTTTCAACCGCAGCTTTCCAGTTAGAATCATCGGCGGCGAAAAGATGCGTTTAGCAACAGTTTCGCAACTCGGACAAAGCACCGGTGTATCTGCTTCTGCAAGAGGGCGCCACTTATCAAAAGTGCCGCAAGTTTCACACTTAAAATCGTAGAGAGGCATATCAATTTTTGATTGCTGATACTAACAGGACTTAGGCAAAGAAACCGGGTTTCTCTGCAAAATCGTTGGTTGATAACTAGAGATTTACGAAGAAACCCGGTTTCTGACCTCGACGTGCGTCCAGGACTGTAATTAAGACGGCAGAATATCCATCTGGAAAATTTCTGTCGGTAAAGCAATAGTGCAGCAAGCATTGGGAATATCCACAATGCCACTGATGCGACCCTCAACCGGAGCACAGCTTAACAGTAAATACGCTTGTTCTCCGGTAAAACCAAACTTTTTCAAATATTCGATCGCATTCAAACAAGCTCGGCGATAAGCAACGTGGGCATCCATATAATACTGCTGACCCGTAAATTCATCAACAGAAATCCCTTCAAAAACGAGGTACTCAGAATAGCGGGGTTCCACCGGCCCGGGTTTGAAAATCGGGTTGACCATCGCGTATTTATCCATGCCACCTTTGATAATATCAACGTGGAGGTCGATGTAACCCGACATTTCAATTGCCCCGCAGAATGAAATTTCCCCGTCTCCTTGAGAAAAGTGAATATCTCCCATCGAAAGTTTCGCGCCTTCGACATAAACCGGGAAATAAATCCTCGAACCCCGCGACAGGTTTTTAATATCGCAATTGCCGCCGTGTTCGCGGGGAGGAACAGTGCGCGCCGCTTCTGCCGCCACTCGCTCGAATTCTGCCCCTTGCAGCGACCCCAAAACAGCATTTTTGGGGTTCGGCAGTGCTGCTAAAGGCGGCACTCTATCGGGATTTGTGGCTACTAATTCCGCTTCCCGTTTGTTCCATTTATTCAACAATTCCTGAGAAGGAGCGCAGCCGATTAAACCCGGATGAGTAATCCCAGCAAACCTGACTTTTGGTATGTGTCGGGAAGCGGTATAAATTCCCTGAAAATCCCAAATTGCTTTAGCAGCAGTCGGAAAATGTTCGGTCAAGAAACCGCCGCCGTTTTCTTTAGCAAAAATTCCCGTAAAACCCCATTCGTCCCCTTGCAAAGCCCCGATATCGAGGATATCGACTACTAAAATATCCCCGGGCTGCGCGCCGTTAACGTAAATTGGCCCGCTCAAAACGTGAACTACTGTTAAGTCTACATCGCGAATGTCGTCGGGATTGTCGTCATTTTTAATTTGTCCGTCTGTCCAGTCTTTGCACTCGATGCGAAATACATCGCCGGGATTGACGGAAACTACTGCTGGAATATCTGGATGCCAGCGATTGTGACCGACTAATTCCTGTTCGGACATCGGTTTGGTCAAATCAACTTTGAAGAGAACTTGAGGCATATTCTGCACTCCTCTAGTTACTGATTTTTACATGGTACGCGCATCTTCGCCGATCTGATGGTTGATAAATGTAAATTCTTATACTAATAAGTGCAGAAACCAAAAATATTTCCGATAACGATTATCATTATTTAACTAATTGGAGGGAAGCGCCGCAGTCGTGGTATGTTTTTGATAGTGAATGTTTTTAAATTAAAAAATTAGTGACTGAAAATTTGACCAAACAACATATAGATCAAGTTGAAACTGGATGGCACGGCCACCTCAATTTAGTCTACGCTAACCGCAGCGGTGCAACTCAAATCATTCACAATCAAATGCAAGCACCCCTCAAGGTGCAGCGCCCGTTTTATCCTGAAGGGAAAGAGATTTGCCACAGCGTCATCTTGCACACGGCTGGGGGAGTTGTCGGGGGCGATCGACTTTCGGGCCATTTTCACCTCCAAGCCAACGCCAAAGCCTTGATTACCACGGCCGCCGCTGGTAAAATCTATCGCAGCAGCGGACTAGAATCACAACAAAATATTGACATTAAACTAGAATCTGGTGCTAATTTAGAATGGCTGCCCCAAGAAACTATAGTTTTTGATGGCGCCATATATCGGCAAAATTTGCGGGTAGAATTAGCACCAACAGCGAAGATTTTACTGTGGGAAATTACCAGATTTGGACGCAGTGCTAGGGGCGAAAAGTTCTTGTCGGGAGAATGGATCTCGCACACCGAAGTCTGGCAACAAAACAGTCCTTTATGGATTGATAGACAATTGCTAAAAGGTGGAGAAAAAATGCTCGAAAGTCCTCACGGCCTCGCAGGAAAACCCGTAGTCGCCACCCTCGCTTGGGTAGGCGAACCCGTAACCACAGAAGTCGTCGAAAAAGTGCGAGATTTGCCATCTGAGGCAACAATTTATCCTGGTAATTCCACCGTCGGCGTGACTCGTATTCCTAACGGTTTGCTGTGCCGATATCGCGGTACATCCACAACTGCAGCGAGAGACTGGTTTGTCAGCATTTGGCACTTGCTGCGCTTGTCTTTTTCAGAACGCCCTTGCTGTTTGCCCAGAGTTTGGATAAAATAGGATGATATTTGAGTTTCAATCTATAGTTGCCCTCCTAACTAGATTATTCATCTCTCTCTTCTGGAGACTCTGCGCCCTCTGCGCCCTCTGCGGTTTAATCATTCTTAATCATTCAGCAACAACCGTAAACGATATCATAACCAAATAATGCGATCGCACTTACAAGAATAAAAATGCAACTCACCCCCCAAGAAAAAGACAAACTGCTGATTTTCACCGCCGCCCTGGTAGCAGAGCGCCGCAAACAAAGAGGTTTAAAATTAAACTATCCAGAAGCACTAGCCTACATTTCCGCCGCCATTTTAGAAGGAGCCAGAGATGGCCTCACCGTCGCCGATTTAATGAGTTACGGAACAACTCTCCTGACGCGGGAAGATGTGATGGAAGGGATAGCAGAAATGGTGCATGAAGTCCAGGTTGAGGCGACTTTTCCCGATGGAACTAAGTTGGTAACAGTCCACGATCCGATACGTTAAAAAATCAACCACATAGACTCAGAGGAGGAAAAGATGATTCCCGGAGAAATGATTGTTTCAGCAGGCGAAATAGAATTAAATGCAGGGCGTAAAATACTACGGTTGCTGGTAGGAAATAAAGGCGATCGACCCATTCAAATCGGTTCCCACTATCACTTTTATGAAGCCAACGAAGCCTTAGAATTTAATCGAGAACAAACAAAAGGAATGCGGTTGGATATCCCCGCAGGTACAGCAGTCAGGTTTGAACCGGGAGATGAAAGGGAAGTGCAATTAGTGCCGTTTGTTGGTAGTCGTCAAGTCTACGGCTTCAATGGAAAAGTGAATGGTGAGTTAGATGGATGAGATTTTTAGAGGGACGAGACTTTTTGGCCGAACTTAAAAAGAATAATTAGTAGGAGGATAATTCGATATGCCCGATCAAATTAGATTGTGGGAAATATCAAAGGATAAATTGAATGAAATTACCGAATCTAAGTTAGACTTAGAATTTCGTTTGGAAACCTGGCTAGATAATGATATTTCCCTCCTAGCAGATGATCTCTTAGTAATTGGTCGGCAAGTGATTACTGATTATGGTGGAAAACTTGACCTTTTATGTATAGATAGGTACGGAGATTTAGTCATTGTTGAGTTAAAGAAGGACAAAACATCAAGAGAAGTAACAGCACAAGCCTTGGATTACGCCTCATGGGTTAAGGATTTGTCAAAGGAGAGAGTTACAGAAATTGCCAATGCTTATTTACTGACTAAAAATGGCAGTAACTTAGAAGATGCTTTCTGTGATAAATTTAGCTCAGAATTCCCTGATATTTTGAATTATCAGCACAACATTATAATTGTAGCTGCACAGATAGATATTATTTCTGAAAGGATTATTAAATACTTGTCAGAAACTTATGGTGTGAGAATCAATGTCGCAACATTCCAGTATTTCCGTGACTCAAGCGGTAGAGAGTTACTAGCAAGAAAAATGTTTATCGAGCCTGAAATAAAACCTGTAAATATATCAAAAAAAAATCCCACTTTGACCCTGGAACAATTACTTGAAATAGCAGATAGCAATGAATTTGGAAAAGTCTATAGACTACTTTATGACGAAGTTGTACCAGATATATTTTGGATAAATACAACAACAAAAGGTCTGGCATTGAGAGAAAGAAGTCAAAATGGCAAACTTATCTTAAATCTTTTGTTAACTGAAAGCACGCCTAGGAATGGTCTAAAAGTTAAGGTATACATAGATAGAATTTCAAACTATTTAAACATTGATGCAGAAGAGTTTGCTAATTTGTTGCCTAACTATCAAGAAATAGAACAAAATGATTCCTTTGGTTTAATTGCTGAAGGATTCTTTAAAACAGAAGAACAGGTGAACCAGTTTGTGGGAAAATTAAATCAAGTAAGGAGCTAATTAATATGAGTTACAGAATGGATCGCCGCGCCTACGCGGAAACCTTCGGGCCGACAACGGGCGATCGCGTCCGGTTAGCCGATACAGAATTATTCATAGAAGTTGAAAAAGACTTCACAACCTACGGGGATGAAGTTAAATTTGGCGGTGGCAAAGTTATTCGCGACGGCATGGGACAGTCGCCTATTTCTAATGCGGACGGCGCTGTTGACACGGTAATTACTAATGCTTTAATATTAGATTGGTGGGGAATTGTTAAAGCAGATGTTGGGATTCAAGACGGGAAAATTTACAAAATTGGTAAAGCCGGAAATCCTTACATTCAAGATAGGGTAGATATTATTATCGGGCCTGGTACTGAAGTAATTGCCGGTGAAGGAATGATTCTGACTGCTGGGGGAATTGACACTCACATTCACTTTATTTGTCCGCAGCAAATTGAAGTGGCGATCGCCTCTGGAATCACGACAATGATCGGCGGCGGCACTGGCCCCGCAACGGGTACAAACGCCACAACCTGCACTCCTGGGCCTTGGCATATGTACCGAATGCTGCAAGCAGCCGACGCTTTCCCGGTAAATCTAGGGTTTTTAGGTAAAGGAAATAGCAGTCAACCCCAAGGATTAGTCGAACAAATCTTTGCCGGTGCAATGGGTTTGAAACTCCACGAAGATTGGGGAACTACACCAGCAACGATCGACACTTGTTTGAGTGTCGCTGACGAGTACGATGTGCAAGTTGCAATTCACACCGACACTCTCAATGAAGCGGGATTTGTGGAAGCTACAATTGCCGCATTTAAAAATCGCGCTATTCACACTTACCACACGGAAGGTGCTGGCGGCGGACACGCACCGGATATTATTAAAGTGTGCGGACAAGCTAATGTTTTGCCCTCGTCAACTAACCCGACTCGCCCTTACACTGTCAATACTTTAGAAGAACATTTAGATATGTTGATGGTTTGCCACCATTTGGATCGAGGCATTCCTGAAGATGTGGCTTTTGCTGAGTCGAGAATTAGAAGGGAAACTATTGCTGCTGAGGATATTTTGCACGATTTAGGTGCGTTTAGTATGATTTCTTCTGACTCGCAGGCGATGGGAAGAGTGGGAGAGGTGATTATTCGGACTTGGCAAACGGCACATAAAATGAAAGTGCAGCGGGGGAATTTACCCCCCCTAACCCCCCCTTATCAAGGGGGGGAAACAAGAGGGATAACCCCCCCTTACCAAGGGGGGGAAACAGAGGGGATTAATGACAATTTTCGGGTGAAGCGGTACATTGCGAAATATACAATTAATCCGGCGATTACTCACGGAATTAGTCAGTATGTCGGTTCGGTGGAAGAGGGGAAATTGGCGGATTTGTGTTTGTGGCGGCCGGCTTTTTTTGGGGTGAAACCGGAACTGGTAATTAAAGGAGGGGCGATCGCCTATGGGCAGATGGGAGATGCTAACGCCAGCATTCCGACGCCGCAACCGGTGCATATGCGGCCGATGTTTGGCAGTTTTGGCGGTGCGATTGGGGCGACTTGTCTGACGTTTGTTTCCCAAGCTGCGCGCGATCGAGACATTGCCGCACAGCTTGGTTTGCAAAAGCCCACTGTAGCAGTTTCCGGCACACGACAAATTAGTAAAAGAGATATGAAACTCAACGATTATTTGCCACAAATGGAAGTCGATCCAGAAACTTATGAAGTCAGGGCGGATGGGGAATTGTTAACTTGCGAACCGGCAACAGTTTTGCCAATGGCGCAGCGGTACTTTTTGTTTTAACTGATATTTTGCACCATTTTCAGCAACAGGCAAGATTCCTGTTCCACAAAATATAAATTTTCTTGTGGAACAGGCACCATTGTCAGCAACAGGTAAGATGCCTGTTCCACAAAATATAAATTTTCTTGTGGAACAGGCACCATTGTCAGCAACAGGCTTTCCGGCCTGTTCCACAACATATAAATTTTCTTGTGGAACAGGCCGGAAAGCCTGTTCCTAAAAAGCTAATTGACACTGTGCAATATCTCAGTTTTAACCGATTATACAATCATGTAGGGGCGGGTTTTACCAACAATATTTGCCAAAAACCGACTATCTCAAAAACCCGCCCCCACCCAACGGCAAATTTTCATCTTACTTCATTCGGGATGTAATTTATTGTTAGAAAAATTGAGCGATCGCACTATCAAACCCTGACACAAAAACCAAAAATAAAGTGCAATATTAATCCCGCTCAACAGCTTCGGTATTCCCTCCAGCAAGCTCGAAACAATCTCGTTTTTTAAAGGCAGCGCTTCTGCAAAAAAGGCAACAAATAACAAACCAACGCCACTCAGCAGTAAAGCATAGGGAGTCGAGCGAATTTGTCTCCGAAAAGCTAATCCATATGCAATTGCCAGCACCGCGTAAAATATGACAATTGTAACTTTCGGAAAACCCGCACGTCCCAGATGAACGTGGGTGCGAAAAACTTCATTGAACAGAAAGCAACCTGCAAACAGTGCCGAATATAAAATAAATCGATTTTCTGGGCGATCGGGTTGAATAATTCTCAGCAATCCAAAGGTAAAAGCGCACACCATTACCGATAAATAAAATAACATTTGAAACGCCAAGAAAAAGAAACCTGCACCCGGATACGTGGCAGAACAAGGCGGCAAAAATAACCCTTTTACTGAAGAACCGAATAAACTCAGACACGCCGTCACTAGCCCAACTAGCACTAAAGTTAGACTATTGAACAACAATACAGTTCTGTAATTTGCCATAATTAATAACTAAGAAATAACAACTAACAATAGTATATTGCCCGTCAAACTATTTTTTTGCCTTAGTGCGGATTCAGTAAGGTGCATGACAACACCAACTGCACGCTAAACAGCGCAGATGTTTTGTGAATTTATAGGGATTGCTGTGCGTGCATCTGTGGCTAATAATCTTCTGAGGGAGCTATAGCAATGCTAAATGACTCGTAAATTTTTTACCCCACCCCAACCCTCCCCTTAGCAAGGGGAGGGAGTAAGAAATTCACAGTCGCTAAGGCAGGTAAGATGCCCCCACCACGGGAAGTTTTATTTTTATTTATTATTACCTAAAACTCAGGAGAGTCTTAATCGCTCGGTAAACTCAATTTTAATACCTGTCCAACTGATACCTCGTGCTTGTGCGTCGCTACTACCACCGCACCTTCTAATCGCGGATCGTAACATCCAACCCAAGCTGCAGGATGACATTCGTGCACTAAATACCCGTACAGCCAAATTGCTCCTCTACCTTCAATGACAATTCCTTGGCTTAATTGAACGTGTTGAGGAAGTTTCAAACCTTGTAAATCATCGGGTGTGATGATACCGTCTTGAGTTGTAATTCGCAAGCGCAAATGTTGGTAAGCTAAACCGTCTTGAGTTTGATTGGGGATTATTTTTAATTCAATAGGATTCATTGGATGCACAAATGTTGAATGCTGCGATAAAATCATATCATGTCCGGTAGTATGGGCGGGGGCGGGTTTATTATATTGTAGATTATGGGCAATTATTGTTGGTGAACCCGCCCCTACAAAATTTAACATCATACAAGTCCGAATCAAACAGACATGATATCATCTACCTTTTAGGGTAAATTGGGAATCCGATCGCCCACTTTCAATCCCAATTGGGCCGCCCTTCCGCCTCTGAGTTCAATCACTCCGTCAACGGGAACATCCGGGCCGTAGTTGGGGCAGGTTTCGCTCAAACACGGCGGTACGTTAGGAATTATCGCCTGCACGACGCCTTCCCGCAGAAAAACCATATCGAGTTCAATAAACACGTTTTTCATCCAGAAACGCACGTTTCGCGGGGGTTCGATCGGGAAAAACATTCCTCTGTCGTCTGGTAATTCTGTGCGAAACATTAAACCTGTCGCTTGTTCTTGGGGAGTTTGCGCCACTTCTAGTCCGATCCTCTGCGAGGGCTGCGCTAACGCGCGATCGGCTATAATCGTGTTAACAGAAATTGGCAAAAGCTGACCCCTATCTAGTCCGCCAAACAGCGACATAAAGTTGGATTCTGTCAGATTAGAATTTCCCAAAACAACTCCTAAATAATCACCAGAGTTTTTATCTTTCATAATAGTTTGGTTGTTGGAAACAGAAAGCTCTAAATCGCTAAACTTCATGCCTTCTGTCAAGACAATTTTATCATTGCCGTTGCCAAAATCTGTAATTATATCCGCTTCAGTAATAGTAGATGCGGCGGAGGTTCTTTCAATCACAAATAAATCATCGCCTGCCCCTCCTGTCAAGATATCCCCGCCTTCGCCGCCTATTAGCAAATCGTGACCCCGATCGCCAAAAATCCCATCTTCACCTTGTCCTCCATAGATTGTATCGCTTCCTTGCCCGCCAGACAGCGTATCAGCGCCTTCATTTCCTGCTAGCAAGTCATTTTCCCGATCGCCAAAAATTCGGTCGTTTCCCCCCAAACCTTGAATAGTATCATTACCCGCAAATCCTCTAATCGTATCGTTGCTGAGAGTTCCCGCGAGAAAATCGAAGCCAAAAGTACCGTCGATGTTAACCATTTTGCGTTTAAGGATGGGTTTAATAGAAGGAAGATTTGGCGATCGGCATCCGCCAACCGGTACCAAAAGCTCGATCGCTAATTTTCAAACCTGGGGCTGCTTGCCGCCGCTTAAACTCCGCTTGCCTGACTAATTTTACTACACGTTTAACCACGGCTTCATCGTGTCCAGCAGCGACAATTTGTTGAACCGATTCGTGATGTTCGATCGACCGCTGCAAGATGTCATCCAAAACATCGTAATCCGGCAAAGAATCTTGGTCAATTTGTCCAGGCTTCAGTTCAGCACTAGGCGGTTTAGTAATAATATTAACCGGAATAATTTCCTTTCCCAGGGGCGGGCATGGGGGTGGGTAGGGAGAGGGCGGGCACGGGGGCACCGCCCCTACATATCCGCCAGAATTCAGCCACCTACAAAGCGAATAAACGCGAGTTTTCGGCACATCGGAAATCACCGCCAATCCCCCATTCATATCGCCGTAGAGGGTGCAGTAACCCACCGCCATTTCCGACTTATTGCCAGTCGAAAGTAGCAAATGTCCGAACTTATTAGAAATTGCCATCAACAGATTGCCTCGAATCCGCGATTGAATATTTTCCTCAGCAATGCCGAAAGTTGTGTTGACAAACAAATCGGCGAGAGTGCGATCGTAAGTTTTCATCAAATCGCCGATCGACAACATTTCGATCGCGATGCCCAGATTTCGGGCTAATTCCAAAGCATCATTAACCGAATGATCCGAACTATAAGGAGAAGGCATCAACACCCCTAGAACATTTTCGGGCCCGATCGCGCAACTGGCGATCGCAGCCACCAAAGCCGAATCTATCCCGCCACTCAAACCGAGTACAACCTTAGAAAAACCGCACTTGCGGACATAATCTCGCACTCCCAAAACCAAAGCCGCCCAAATTTCGGCATCTCCTTCTGCCGGATGAAAACTCAAATCAGTTGTGGAACGGGCAAGATGCCCGTTCCCGCCGCTGCCAACGCCACTGCCGATCGAACCTAGTTTTTGGCGTCCTTCACCTAATCCCAAATCAGTTGTGGAACGGGCATCTTGCCCGTTCCCGCCGCTGCCCACTAAATCTTGTTTAGCTGCGTCATATTCCAGCACCGCAAAATCCGTTTCAAAAGAAGCTAATACCTCAATTAAATCACCCTTTCGATTCACAGCAAAACTGCTGCCGTCAAAAATAATATCGTCATTTCCGCCTATTTGATTAGCGTAAATAATCGGTATCCCGCAGCGGATGACGCTGTGCTGCAACATCGCCGATCGCACTCTCCGCTTCAGAGCAGAATAAGGCGATGCCGACAAATTCACCACTAAATCTACGCCCAATTTTCCCAAATCGGAAACAGGATCGCCCGCGTAACTGCGTTTACCCCAAAACTCCTCATTGTTCCACAAATCTTCACAAATTGTCACGCCGATTTTGACTTCGCCAATAGAAAAGTAATTGCTGTTTTCTCCAGGCTCAAAATATCTATCTTCATCAAATACATCATAAGTAGGCAACAAGCGTTTATGAAAAACTTGTTTGACGGCGCCATTTTGCAACAAAACAGCGCTATTAAACAATGGTTTTCCGCCGAGTTTAACAGCATTAGCATTAGGTAAGGCAGTGCCGACTATGACTGCCAACTCCGGCGGCAAAGCTTGCGCCAGTTGCTGCAACTGTGCACCTGCATCTGCAATGAAACTCGGATTGATTAACAAATCGCGCGGCGGATAACCGATCAGGGAAAGTTCCGGTGTTAGCAATAAGTTTGCGCCCTCAACCTCAGCTTTTTTCGCAGCCTCCAGAATTAGGTTGGAGTTGCCAAAGATATCACCAATGGTAGGATTGAGTTGTGCGATCGCAATTTTCATATTCCCAAATCACTTAATAAATATTGCTAACAGTCCGCCCGCGCGGACTTACTTTCCTATAGTCCTAGATTTGAATGTAGCGAAAGATTACTTGGATTTGTAATGTTTCAACTCTTCCTCAATATAATAATTTACCAAATCCCGGTAAATATTTTCAACCACATCAGGGTTCAAACCCGATTGTTGAGCCCAGTCGCGCCGCTGCTGTAACATATCGTGAAAGCGATCGAACGATTTAACGCTAGCTTCACTCGTTTTGAACCTTGCTGCAGCGATGACGTATTGAAATCTCTTGCTCAAAGCCTCGATCACTTCTCGATCGATGATATCAATTTCCTCCCGAACTTCGTGAATATTAGCGCATTCATCTGGATCTTTCATAGTCCGTACTCCTTAATAGCTTCTATTCTCATGTTACTAAATTGCTCCCCGAATGTCATCCAATAAACAGCTATATAAACACCAGAGGCTTATTTTTTAAAGGAGCAAAAGCGGTCGCATCAAAGCGATACAAACTAGCAGGGCGGCCCGCCCCGCGCGAAACCTTAACACCGGTATCGCACAAAAAACCCAATTTCAACAATCGAGCTCTAAAATTAGAATAATCCGAAAAACTTTCCCCCAAAATAGTTGTATAAAGTTGATACAAATCGCTCAAAGTAAAAAGTTCCGGCAACACTTCAAAAGCTACCGGGCTGTATTCAAGTTTGTTACGCAGTCGCCGGTATCCGTATTCGAGAATTTGATTGTGATCGAAGGCCAGCTTAGGAACTTGTTGCACGGGATACCAAGCAATGCCGCCGACGCGGTGGCCCACACCCGCCACTACACTCCCAGCAATTAACTCAGCTTCCTCAAAGCGAACCAAAGCAAAATAACTCACCGAAAGATAGCGATCGCCCCTGGTAAATTCCCGAGGATCGCGCCCCGGTTCTCCGAAAGTATACAATTGCTCCAGATACAAATTTTTTACCCGAATTTTCTCAGACAAAATCCGGTAAGCCGCATTTTCAAGAGACTCTCCGTGCCGCACCAAAGTACCGGGAAGACTCCAAGAATCGATAAACGGTTCGTCTGGCCGCATTACCAACAGCACCAACAAGCGGTTCTGCACGGTATCGACGGAAAAAATAACATTATCTACTCCTACTTTAAAGTCAGCTAATGAGCAACCCTCGCTCTTTTTTGTGCCTCGTGCCATGCGTACAAATGCTCCCTATGGATGTAATCTTCGATGGTCGGAGTCAGAGCTTCCCTGTCTCCTGTTTCCCGATAGGAAGTAGAAGAAACATTGGGAGCACTCAAAGATGCGATCGCCACTTTTGCACCCATCCGCCTCAACTGCCACAAATCTAACTGTTCTGACGGATAACCGGGTCGCGGTACTATCAGCAACTCTACTTGTTTTAATAATTGTTCAAATTTGTACCAGCGAGACAATTGTCCCACCAAGTCCGAACCTATTACCAGCGTCAAAATTGCATCCGGCCACAGCAATTTTGCTTGTTCCACAGTTTCCACAGTCCTCGGACTGCTGAGTTCTGGATGCAAGCAAAGATTGTGTCTGGGCGAATTAATTTCTTGAATCATTAACAGCAGCATTGCCGATCGGTGTTCTAGAGAAGTTTGGTGCGACTTAAAAGGATTGTCCGACGCCCAAACTGCTACCCAATCAAAATGTTGCGAAAGCCAACTCAGAATTGTTTTGTGTCCTGCTGTTGGCGGATCTGCACTGGTTCCAAAAAGAGCAATCTTCTGCATGGGGAATCGGTAATGGGTAATTGGGAATGGGGAATTGAACTACATACTAATGACCAAAGCGTGTCAAATTAATATCAAACGTAGTTCCAGCCTGCTGTTTGATAATTAACCCCTCGCTACCCCCTAATCCCCCTTAAAAAGGGGGGGACTGGATCGAGCAAAGTCTCCATTCAAAAAAGAGGGGACTGTCAGCTCTCAAAGTCAACCCCTACTCCCCAACAATCAGGGGGATTTAGGGGGATCGAGGCTAAGCTGGAAGCGAGATTTATCATGGATTTTAGTCTTAAGTTAGCACCAATAACCACTGACTAATAACTACTGACTCTTTTTCGTTTTTTGGGTGAGACTCTGCAAATCTGTAGAAATTTCCACTGACGGCGAAATCGGGTTGTCAAGTTGGCGAGTTTCGGGTCGAAGACTGGCAACAGAAGCAGCAGTTCGTTTGGCGATATCGTCCAAACTTTCCTGGTTCTGCACTCGTTTGCCGTCCTTGACAACCAACTCCATTAATGGTAAGTAAGAATCGCAATTGTGAAGAGTTTCTCCCGACAATCCCAAACAATCTCCGAGAATTTGCCCATTTTCAATATGTCTAAAAATTTGCTTTCTTCCTGGATATGTTACCTTGCCGCTTGCCTCTTTCATCACCGGAATTCCGTCAATTTCCACCAACTTATAAACACCGTTGACAGGGGAACCGCTGACCAACTTGGTTCCTAAACCGTAACCGTCAATGCAAGCACCGCTACTTTTTAATTTAGCAATTTCTCGATCGTCCAAATCGCCGCTAGCAAAAATTGGAACCCCAGGCAGGATCGATCGAACTTCCCGCGACAGCACCGCCAAATCGCCCGAATCCAGCCGCACGCCTTCCAACTGCATTTCACCGCTGTTTACTCGATCGGCCAACATCCGCGCCGCCCCCACAGTATCATAAGTATCGATCAGCAGCGGCGCCCCCGGAAAATAGCGGTGAAAAGCTGCAAACGCCTGATTCTCGCTGCCTTCGAGGGCAGCAACAGCCATTACCAAAGCATGGGCGATCGTACCGACAGGTTTGCGGCCCAACTTCAAAGCAGCCAAAACATTAGAAGTTCCGTCGAATCCCGCAGCCAAAGCCGCCCTCGCCGCCCAAACAGCAGCTTGAGGCCCAAAAGCCCTGCGCGTCCCGAATTCCAGCAACTTAGCCTCCGGGCCCGCCGCATCCCGCAGCCGCGCTGCCCGCGTCGCGATCGAAGTTTGATAATTTACGGCATTCAACAAATAAGTTTCCACCAACTGAGCCTGCCACAGAGGAGCCTCAATTCGCAGCAGCGGCTCGTTGGCAAACACCGCCGTCCCCTCCGGCACCGCCCAAACATCGCCAGTAAAGCGGGCTGTGGCGAGTAAAGTCCAAAATCGCTCTCCTGCACCGACAAAAATTCCAGTGGACTGCAAAGCCTGAATTTGCGCCGGCGAAAACCGAAATTTTTCCAAATAATCGATAACTTGAGCCAAACCCATCGCGATCGCGTAGCCAAAACCTTCTGGCAGCCTGCGCGCGAACAATTCAAAACTCGCGGCCCGCCCGTCGATCCCTTCCCCGACGTAACAAGCGGCCATCGTTAGCTGGTAGAGATCGGTCAAAAGGCTGTAATCTGCTGAAGAAACCGTCAGTTCCCGGTCTTCTAAGATTTCGTCAAAACCTGTGAGCTGCAGGCTTTCTGTGGTAGTTTTCATCAGAAAAAACCCCGGACAAAGTTCTTTCTTTTAATTATAGTGACAAACACCATATCTTTTTGTAAATATTTGATGAAGATTGCAGATATTTGTCGAAAAATTCCCTGAATATGCCCTTGAATAGCGGATTTCGGTTGATTGGTACATTAATATTATGGTAAAATCAATATAAATACTGAATTTAACAAACTCAGGAATTAACCGCAAACACTCAAGCGTTCCGGGTTTTTTGCGAAAATATTTCGTTGCAGCCTTTGAATAGAGTGAGAAAACCCGGTTTCTGAGCGTCGGGAGGGCGATCGCGAGTTTTTGAGTTGAGCGAGGAAATAATTTACCAGCAAAAGGTCGATCGTCCAAAAATGCGTTATTTCTCAAACCTTCAGCTTGCTTCATTGTTGCAGACCAATAAGTAATTCAAATAAATATTGCTAAGCTCATCCACAACCCAAAAATCAGAGTAATATAAAAAGTATCAGAACTCAGATAAGAGAGGCAGATTCTATGAATCTTTCTAAATCTTTGACCAACGCGATGCGTTACGTTTCGGAAGCAGCGGTGCGGATTTTTAGCCCCAGCGATGACAACTATCCAAATAGTGGAGTTCAACCTTTTGAGGGTAAGCTATCCAAAAGTTCTAAATCCAAAGAATGAACAGCCATTCCGGCAGTTTCTAGCGAGTTCGGCACAGGCATTCAGTTTCACAGTCAACGGTTAACAATTAACTGTTGACTGTTAACTTTTGACTGTTAATAGTAATTGTATGTGCGGTTTCCCTTCGTTTTACCCAAGCTACAATTACCAATCACCAATTACACTGAACTTCCCCAATTTACCAAACAAAGGCATATTCAGTGTAGAGTAAGCTTTTTAAAGAAAGATTCGGGCGCCCAGTTTACTGCGTATAAGTTAGAGAAACACCAAGCAAATCTAGAGCCTTTTGTTGCACTGGGGTGGGTTCAGCGATTTTATCAAAAACAAAACTAGCACCCTTAATAGTTGATTGGAACTAAGCGCGCCGCTGATATTATCGAACAAGCTGTATTGACTGGGAAACCTGTCTTGGCTTCTCAAATCTAAAATCTCAGATGTGGAGTCAAATCTAAAATCTAAAATCCACTGATGGCTCACGCACCTCTGGTGTGAGGAGCCAATTTATGCTATGTTCGACTGCAAAGTTGACTGCAGGCTGAATATGCTGACTCTTCCTGGCGTTGAAGTCACAGAGCTCATCTACGAAAGCCCAAACTCCCTGGTTTACCGAGCATTCCGACAACCCGACAGTCTTCCCATCATCCTCAAAGTCCTTAAAGAAAATTATCCCACACCCCAAGAACTCGCCCGCTATCGCACAGAGTATAAAATTACACAATCTCTGAATCTGAGTGGCTGTATAAAAGCCTATGATTTGCAGCCATATCAAAACACGCTGGTGATGTTTGTTGAGGATTTTGGCGGCGAATCCTTGAAAATTTGGATGCACCAGCAAAAATTTAGTATTGCAGAATTCTTGCGAATTGCGATCGCCACCACAGAAAGTTTACAACAAATTCACAGCGCCCACATCATTCACAAAGACATTAACCCTTCAAATATTGTCTTCAATCCAGCTAGCGGCGAACTCAAAATCATCGATTTTGGCATTTCCACGCAGTTAACGCGCGAGAATTACACCATCAAAAATCCCAACATTTTAGAGGGAACTCTTGCTTATATGTCGCCGGAACAAACCGGCAGAATGAATCGCAGTCTAGATTACCGCACTGATTTTTATTCCCTGGGGGCTACCTTTTACGAACTGCTGACAAACAAATTGCCTTTTGACACCAATGATGTGCTGGAATTGGTACACTGTCATCTCGCTAACCAGCCCTTATCTCCATCTCAGGTGAATCCCGAAATTCCGCAAATTGTTTCCGATATTGTGATGAAGTTGATGGGAAAAAATTCTGAGGAGCGGTATCAAAGTGCGATCTGCATTAAACTCGATTTAGAAGAATGTTTAAATCAACTGCACAGCAATAACAATATATCAGTTTTTCCACTAGGATCTCAAGATATTTCCGATCGGTTTCAAATTCCGCAAAAACTTTACGGCAGAGAGCGAGAAATTGATAGTTTGCTAACAGCTTTTGAAACAGTCAGCAGTCACAGGCAAGATGCCTGTGCCACCAGCAGTCACAGGCAAGATGCCTGTGCCACCAGCAGTCACAGGCAAGATGCCTGTGCCACCAGCAGTCACAGGCAAG